>JBFWNZ010000193.1:0-7160 GCA_050250795.1 Alphaproteobacteria bacterium
CCTGGAGATGGGCCTCGTGAACAAGGTGGTGCCGGACGACCGGCTCGACGCCGAGGTGGACGAATGGTGCCGCGACCTGAACGAGCGCAGCCCGACGGCCATCGCCATCGCCAAGCGGTCCTTCAACGCGGACAGCGACCGCATCCGGGGCATCCAGAGCATGGGCTTCCAATCGGTCGCCCTCTACTACGGCACGGCGGAACATCGCGAGGGGGGCGTTGCCTTCCGCGAGAAGCGCAAGCCCGATTTCAAAAGCAAGCTGTGACTTAAGAAAGGCAGATCATGTCCGATACGAGCAAGTTCGGAGACATCCTGTACCACGAGAAGGATGGCACGGCGTACATCACCTTCAACCGTCCGGAGAAGATGAACGCCTTCCGCATCCAGACCTATGAAGAGATCATCGCGGCGCTGGACGAGGCGGCGTGGAAGAAGTCCATCGGCGCCATCGTCCTGCAGGGCGCGCCGAACAGCCGCGCCTTTGCCACCGGCGGCGACGTCGAGGACAAGATCAAGGGCCGCTTCGGCCGCGGCACCATCGGCGTGCCGGTCGAGGAAATCCACAACATCATGCGCATGGCGCCGAAGCCGGTGATCGCGAAGGTGCGCGGCTATGCCATCGGCGGCGGCAACGTGCTGGTCACGTTGTGCGACATGGCGATCGCCAGCGAGAACGCGATCTTCGGCCAGGTCGGCCCGAAGATGGGTTCGATCGATCCGGGTTACGGCACGGCGCTGCTGGCCCGCGTGGTCGGCGAGAAGAAGGCGCGCGAGATCTGGTATCTGTGTCGCCGCTACAACGCCCAGGAAGCCCTGGAGATGGGCCTCGTGAACAAGGTGGTGCCGGACGACCAGCTGGACGCCGAGGTCGAGCAGTGGTGCGCCGAGCTGAACGAGCGCAGCCCGACGGCCATCGCCATCGCCAAGCGGTCGTTCAACGCCGACACCGACCACATCAAGGGCCTGTCCTCGCTCGGCTTCGAGGCGGCGAAGCTGTACTTCGCCACCGAGGAATCGGCCGAAGGCAAGATCGCGCTGCGCGAGAAGCGCAAGCCCGACTTCAAGAGCAAGATGCGCTGATGCTGTAAGGGAGGCCGGCGATGTCCGACGCACCGACGTTCGAAGACATCCTCTATGACGAGAAGGACGGGACGGCGTACATCACGTTCAACCGTCCGGAAAAGCTGAATGCCTTCCGCATTCAGACCTATGAGGAAATCATCGCGGCGCTGGACATCGCGGCCTGGAAGAAGTCCATCGGTGCCATCGTTCTGCAGGGCGCGCCGAGCAGCCGCGCCTTTGCGACCGGCGGCGACATCGAGGACAAGATCAGAGGCCGCTTCGGCCGGGGCACCATCGGGGTCCCGGTTGAAGAGATTCACTACATCATGCGCAGCTGCCCCAAGCCGGTGATCGCCAAGGTGCGCGGCTATGCCATCGGCAGCGGCAATGTGCTGGTCACGCTGTGCGACATGGCGATCGCCAGCGAGACCGCAATCTTCGGCCAGGTCGGGCCGAAGATGGGCTCCGTCGATCCGGGCTACGGCACAGCGCTGCTGGCGCGCGTGGTCGGCGAGAAGAAGGCGCGCGAGATCTGGTATCTGTGCCGCCGCTACAATGCGCAGGAGGCCCTGGAGATGGGCCTCGTGAACAAGGTGGTGCCGGACGACCAACTGGATGCTGAGGTCGAGCAGTGGTGCGCCGAGCTGAACGAGCGCAGCCCGACGGCCATCGCCATCGCCAAGCGGTCGTTCAATGCCGACACCGACCATATGCGCGGCATCCAGAGCCTCGGGTTCCAGGCGCTGATGCTCTATTACGGCACCGAGGAATCGGCCGAGGGCAAGATCGCGCTGCGCGAGAAGCGCAAGCCCGACTTCCGCGGCAAGATGCGCTGACGGCTACGCCGCCTTCGGCCGGTGCACCGTGAGAACGCGCTGGCCGAGCTGCCGCTCGATCCGCGCCATCGTCTCGGCCAGCGGCTCCGCCGCCACCGCCATATGGGTGGCGTTGGCATGCACGAAGCATCCGGCATCGGCCCAGATGCCGACATGCCCCTTCCAGAACACCAGATCGCCGCGCCGCAGGACCGCTTCGTCGCCCGCGAACGGAACCTCCTCACCGCATGCGGCCTGCATGTCGGTGTCGCGCGGCCAGTCTATGCCGGCCTCGCCCAGCGCGACCTGCACCAGCCCCGAGCAATCCAGCCCCAGGCTGGACCGCCCGCCCCAGAGATAGGGCGTGCCGAGGAACCGGAGCGCCGTGCCGGCCCAGTCGGGGGCGTGATCGCCGAGCGGGGCAAGGTGATCGGCGAACATCCACCCGCCGGCGCAGCGGACATACCCGCCCTTATGCTCTGCCGCCGCGACCCGCGATCCGATGCTGCGCCAGTCGCGGACGGCGGATTTCAAATCCGGCTCGGCATAGACGAAGCTGCGCAGCGCGGCGACGCGGTGGGTGGACGCCGGCCCGGGGGCGGACAGCGCGTCCGCCCGGACATAGCCGACATAGGAATCGGCGTCGTTCTGCATCCAGGCCCAGCCGCCGGCCGTGTCGTAGACCCGCACCGTCTCGCCGTGCAGAAGTTCGGTCGTGCGGCCGCGGCCATCCTCCGGGGCGGCGTAGACCGGCAGGACATTGGCGGCCACCTGCATGGCCGTGCCGTCCGCGAACCGCTTTGCCTCGACCCGGCCGCGCAGCGATTCCGCCGCGAGGTCGGGCCGATAGGCATGCAGGCGCCTGTCGAGGGTCATGACCGTGCTCTGTCCGACCCTCGCCGCATCACGGGGCGATATAGGCGGTCTTGACGGTGGTGTAGAACTCCGCCGCGTAGCGGCCCTGTTCGCGCGGGCCATAGCTGGAGCCCTTCCGGCCGCCGAAGGGCACATGATAGTCGACGCCCGCGGTCGGCAGGTTGACCATCACCATGCCGGCATCGGCGTTGCGCTTGAAATGCGCGGCATGCTTCAGCGAGGTGGTGCAGATGCCCGACGACAGGCCGAAGCTGGTGTCGTTGGCGACAGCCAGCGCCTCGTCATAGTCCTTGACCTTGATGACGCTGGCAACCGGCCCGAAGATTTCCTCGCGGTTGATGCGCATGTCGGGGCGCGTGTCCACGAACAGCGCCGGCTTCAGGTAGTAGCCGGGCGTCGAGCGCTTCAGCTCCTCGCCGCCATAGGCCAGCTTCGCGCCCTCCTGGCGGCCGATCTCCAGATAGTCGACATCCTGCTTGAGTTGGGATGCATCGACGACCGGGCCGATATGCGTGCCGTCCTTCAGCGCGTCGTCGACGACGACGGTGTCCAGCTTCGCCTGGACCGCAGCGACAAACTTGTCGTGGATGCCCTGGGTCACGACGAAGCGCGAGGAGGCGGTGCAGCGCTGGCCGGTGGAGAAGTAGGCGCCGTTCACCGCGCAGTCGGCGGCGACGGCGAGGTCGGCATCGTCGAGCACGACCAGCGGGTTCTTGCCGCCCATCTCAAGCTGCACCTTGGCCAGCCGCTCGGCGCATTTGCGCGCGACGTAGCGGCCGGTCTCGACCGAGCCGGTGAAGCTGACGGCGGCGATCTCGGGCGCGTTCAGCATCGCCTCGCCGACTACGGAGCCGCGGCCCATCGCCATGTTGAACACGCCCTTGGGCAGGCCCGAGCGGCTGATGATGTCGGCCAGCGCCCAGGCGCAGCCCGGCACCAGGTCGGCCGGCTTGAACACGACGCAATTGCCGTAGGCCAGCGCCGGCGCGATCTTCCAGGCCGGGATGGCGATGGGGAAGTTCCAGGGCGTGATGATGCCGACCACGCCCATCGGCTCGCGGGTGATCTCCACCTCGAAGCCGGGCCGGGTCGAGGCCAGCTTCTCGCCCGACAGCCGCAGCACCTCGCCGGCGAAGAACTTGAAGATCTGGCCAGCGCGCACCGTCTCGCCGATGCCCTCGGCCAGCGTCTTGCCTTCCTCGCGCGACAGCAGGCGGCCCAGTTCGTCCTTGCGGGCCAGGATCTCGTTGCCGATGGCCTCCAGGATGTCGCTGCGCTGCTGGATGCCGCCGCGTCCCCAGGCCGGGGCGGCGGCCGCGGCTGCGGCGATCGCGTCCTTCACCTGCCGCAGGTCGGCGCGGGCATACTCGCCGATCACGTCGTCGGTGTTCGACGGGTTGCGGTTCACGCAGATATCGGCGCTGCCGACCCATTCGCCGGCAATCAGGTTCTTGTGCAGCATTGCGGTTCCTCCCAGGGGGCGTTTTGAGTTGCCATTGTGATAAGCGCGCCGATGCGGCGAGGCAAGCGGGCGGGGGGCGCGCCGTCAGCAGATTTGTTCGCGGCGCAGGGTGTCGTACATCCGGGTGCTGAACTTGTCGATTGCCGTGCAGACATCGGTCGCGCCGTGGCTGTAGCCCCGCCGATAGGACTCCTCGCTGCAACCGGCGAGAAGCAGGACAAGGGCGGCGAATGCGAAGGCGCGCATGGCGATCTCCACCGTTCCGACCGGGACCGGTGCCGGCAGCATAGCAGAAGATCGGCCGGGAACCGGCCCTTGCGTTATCCGCCGCGTCCGGCCGGAATGTCCTCGCCCCAGCGCCGCGCCAGTCCGGCATCGATGTCGAACAGGTCGAGCAGGCGGCCGAGGGTCTGGTCGATCATCTCTGCCACGCTCTGCGGCCGGGCATAGAGCGCGGGCATCGGCGGCGCCACGATGCCGCCCATCTCCGTCACCTGCAGCATGGCCTTGAGATGCCCGGCATGCAGCGGCGTCTCGCGGACCATCAGGACGAGGCGCCGGCGTTCCTTGAGCACGACATCGGCCGCGCGCGTCAGCAGCGAGGCGGTCGTGCCATAGGCGATCTCGGACAGGGTCCGGACCGAGCAGGGCGCGATCACCATGCCGCGGGTGCGGAACGAGCCCGACGCGATGGCGGCGCCCACATCGCCGATGCCGTAGACGACGTCGGCCAGCGCCCGGACATCGGCCGGCTTGCGGTCGGTCTCATAGGCGATGGTCATCTCGGCCGCCCGGGACAGCACGAGATGGGTTTCCACGGGCAGCGGGCGCAGCACCTCCAGCAGGCGGATGCCATAGGCGACCCCCGAAGCGCCGGTAATGCCCACGACCAGCCGGTCGGCCATGCTTGCTCGTTCCCCGATCCGTGCGGGTTTGTTCCGAAGGGCGCCAACTGTCGCCGCTTTGCTGTTGACAGGCAAGGGGCGTCGGGGATGGCATGGGCCGCCGCAAAGGGGAGGACATCAGGCATGGACAAGAACAGGATCGCCAAGGCCGCCGATGCGGTCATCGCGGCGCGCGACGGGGCGGCGCGCATGACCCTGCCGCTGCCGGGCGGCTTGCCGCCGGCGGACATCGCCGAGGCCTATGCCATCCAGGACGCCGTGCTGGAGCGTTATCTCGCGATGCGGCCGGGCCGCAGGATCGGCGGCTGGAAGATCGCGCTGACCACGCCGACCATGCAGAGCATGTGCAAGATCGATCACCCCGGCGAGGGCGCGATCTTCTCCGACCGCATCCAGAACACGCATGGCTCCTGCCGCGCCGACCGCTTCAGCCATCTCGGCGGCGAGAGCGAAATCGCCGTGCGGCTGGGCGCCGATCTGCCGGCCGGCGGCGCGCCCTGGACGGCCGAAAGCGTCGCGCCGCATGTCGCCGCGCTGATGGCGGCGATCGAGATCGTGGACGACCGCCATTGTCCCTACGGCGAGATCAGCGGCGGCCAGTTGATCGCCGAGAATGCCTTCAATTACGGCATCATCCTGGGGCGGCCGGTCGAGGACTGGCGCGGTCTCGATCTCGCCAATCTCAAGGGCCGGATGCTGGTCGACGGCCAGCCGGTGGGCGAGGGGCGCGGGTCCGATGCGCTGGGCCATCCTCTGGCGGCCGTCGCCTGGGCGGCGAACGCGCTCAATGCGCGCGGGCGCATGCTGGAGAAGGGACAGGTGGTGATGACCGGCAGCCTCGTCCGCACCTGCTGGCTCAGCCAGGGCCAGACGATGGAAACCGAGATCGAGGGGCTGGGTCGCGCCAAGCTCTGGGTGATCTAGCGGACCCGGGGCTTCTCGGCCTCGGCGATGGCCGCGCGGAACGCGTCCAGCAACGAGACTCCGTCCGGACCCAGCTTTTCGGCAATGAAGGCCGCCATGGTCGGCTGCGCCTTGGCGCGAAACGCCGCGATCTCGGATTCGGACAGTTCGTGAACCTTCAGCCGGCGGGCCAGGGCATTGAGTCCCGCACCGGCGGCATCCTTGTCGCGCGCCAGCTTGCGGCTCGCCTCGATGCCCGCGCGCGCGGCCTGCTCCACCGCCTGGCGTTGCGCCGCGTCGAGCCCGGCGAGATAGGACGCGTTCGCGACCCAGACATAGGGCGTGTAGAAATGGTTGGTGACGGTGAGGTAGCGCTGCACCTCGTCCAGCTGCCCGAACCGCACGATCGAGGGCGGGTTCATCTGGCCGTCGGCAACACCCGATTGCAGCGCCGAGTAGAGTTCGCTCCACGCGACGCTGACCGGCTCTGCACCCAGGCTCCGCAGGAAGGATTGATGGCTGGGAAGCCCCATCGCCCGGATGCGCAGCCCCGCCATTTCGGCCGGCGTCCGCACCGGATGCTTCGAATTGGTGATCACGAACAGGCCGCCCGTGTCCCCGAACCCCAGCACGGCCATATCCGTGCGGCTCTGGATATCCACCCGCAGCCGGTCGCCGAACGGTCCGTCGAGCACGCGATACGCATCCTCGATCCCGCGGAACGCGAAGGGATAATCGAGCACGCCGATCAACGGATAGAGCGTCGATAGGCCGCCGACCGACGAGATGGCCGACTGGATCACGCCCTTGCGCACCAGTTCGACCACATTCGGATCGTTGCCGAGCTGACCCTCCGGAAATATCTCGACCCGGATACCTGTTTCCGAAGCGCTTCCCAGGGCTGCTTTGAAAGCCACGGCCATCGCGGCGGTGCCGTTGTCGGTCGCATCGTTCTTGTTGAGATGGGCGAGATAGAGCGGCTTGCTGTCGGCGGCCATCGCGGCGGCGCCATGAAGCGTCAGCAGGGCCAGCAGGGCAGCGCGCAGAAGGTGTGGCATCGTCGCGCTCACTTCTTGTCCAGGCGCTCGGCGCCGTCCCAATCGGCCGGCGGCCGGTTTTGCGCATAGTTCTCGCAAC
>JBFWNZ010000194.1:0-7145 GCA_050250795.1 Alphaproteobacteria bacterium
CACGATCGGCAGCAGGACCAGGACATAGTCGATATAGGCATTGCCGTCGACATCCCAGACCTCGCAGCCCCGTCCATGCTCAAGGAACAGCGGCGTTGCGCCCTTCACCCATTGCTGGGCACTTTTGGAAAAGGTCTGGCTAGCGAGGGGCACGGTCTGAAGGGCGCGGTCGTACAGCGCATTGGACTGCGCGAAGCCCGGTTTCGGGCGGGTGTCGTGGCCGTATTTGGTCAGGTCCCGTGCCGTGCCCTCGTTCAGGCCGATCTGGCTGTTCACGGACAGCAGCAGCGGCTCGCGGGTGAGCACCCCGATGGCATCCTGCCATCCGAAATCGGGGGGCAGCTTCGGGAACAGGCGGCGCATGAACTCCAGGTCGCTGGGTTCATCGACCGTCCAGCGCAGATGGCTGAAATCCACGGGGTGGCGCAGAGTCGCAATCTGGAACCCGCCCCAGGGCAGCCGATCCCGCAGCCGGCCGTGGATATACGGCGTCACATGCGCCCGCAGGAACGGGAGCGTCGCTTCCCGGTCTGCGCGGTCGAGCGCTGCGCGCGAGAACACCTCAACGTCGAGACCGTCGGGGAAGGACCGTTCCAGGGCGTTGCTCGCATAGTCGACGCCCCCTTCTGCAAAGCGCGCGACGACGGCATCGATGACCGCGGGGTCGATCATCGGACAGTCGCCGGTAATCCGGACGACCGCATCGGCATCGGTCTGTGCGGCCACGGCGGCATAACGGCTCAACACGTCATCTTCGTCGCCGCGAAAGACCGGAAAGCCAAGCTTGGCAGCATAGGCCGCCAGCGGGTCGTCTCCCGGCCGGTCGCTGCACGCCAGCCACGTCGCGCCGACGCTCTTGGCCCTGGATGCACGGCTCAGCACATGGCCGATCAGCGGCATGCCCGCGATCTCGGCCATCACCTTGCCGGGCAGGCGCGAAGAGCCCATGCGGGCTTGGACGACGGTCACGATCCTGGATGGAGCGGTCATGGTTTTCCGGGTGTTGCAGGAGACGGGTTGAAGCAGCCGACGAACACCTTGTCCTCCGGCATGCCGTCGAGCAGGAACTGGGCGGGCAGACGCGCCTCCTCCACGAACCCCGCATGCAGATAGGCGCGGATGGAGCCGAGATTGCCGGCATACATGCTGGCGCTGAGCTTGCGAATGCCATGCGTCTCGAAGGCGAGACGGATGCCGAGGCCGATAGCCTCGCGGGCGATGCCCTTGCCCCAGGCGTCGCGGTCGCCGATCACGGTCACCATGTCCGACAGGCCATGCCGCCGGTTGATCGGTCCGATCTTGAGATTGCCGACATGGCGGTCGCCGTCGCGCAGGCAGATCGCATAGAGCGCCCAGCGCTCGCCGTTCATTCCGTCGCGCAGATGCTGGATTGCGTCGGCGCGGGTGATGTTGCGCGCTTCCAGATAGCGCGTGACGTCGGGATCGCGGAACCAGGCGAGATAGCGGTCCGTCGCATCCGCCTCGACGAAGGGCCGCAGATAGACGCGTTCGCCGGTCGCTGCGGGTGTCATCGCAGGACGGCCACGTCCGTGTAGGGCATGACCGTGACGCCGGACGGCATCGCGATGTCGGGCAGCGTTTCGCCCAGTGCCAGCGAAATCAGGTCGTCGTAGAAGGGTATGCCGGCGGCGATGGCCGCGGCGATGCTGCCGCTGGGCCGCGGGTTCAGCTCCATGACCACCGGTTCGCCGCTGCGGCGCATCATGATGTCGTAGTCGTAAAGCCAGGACATGTTGGCGGCGCGCGTCACCCGCTCGGCCACGTCCAGCAGGTCGGGCCGCATCTCGATGACCCCGCCGCGGAAGGGTACGCCGCCGGTGTTGATCCGCCGGCGCGGCGCGGCGCGCAGCAGCTGGCCCTGCCAGGTCAGGACATCGATGTCGTAGGCGGGCGGCAGAAGCCGCTCCATCACGACCACCGGCAGGAGGGTCCGCAGCCTCAGGATGAAGCGTTCGCGGAAGGACGCCAGGTCGCAATAAATCTCGCGGCCATCGTTCGGGTCGTCGATTCCGACTATGTCGCGGCACACGATGAAGGTGTCGCGGCTCCCGCGCGAGATCATGGGTTTGGCGGCAATCTCGCCATGCAGATCGAGCATGCGCTCGATGGCCCTGTCGAGTGCGGAGACGGTTTCGGCAACCTCGCCCTGCGGCGTGGCGATGCCGTGGGCATCCAGAAGCCGGTAGCTGGCGGCCTTGTCGCGCATCGTCTCAAGCAGGGCGGAGTCGACGGCGGCAAGGGTGGCACCGGTCTTCTCGATCTCGGCGCGTCCCTTGGCGAGAGCGGAGGCTTCCTCGTCGGAGCAGGGCAGGATCAGATCGACCGGCTGCTTTTCGAGCAGCGTGAGGATGGCATCCAGATAGGCCGGATCGTCGCCTGGCGGGACCGTCGCGAAGGCATCTGCGAAGTACCGCCCTGCCGCGTCGGCACGCGTATCGACGCCCAGGACGCTGACTTTGCGCCGGGTACAGGCTTGGAAGCTCTTGACGTTGACGGGCCCCAGCCCGCCTCCGACCGATGTTAGCAACACGCGGTAGGTCATAGCGCGCCCTCGATGTCGGCGGCCGTTACGGGCGTGCCTGCGGCGATGCTCCGTTTTGCGTGTCGGCCGCAGATTACGTGGAGTTCCTTCGCCGGCAGGGCGTCGGTTCCGGGCAGAGGGCGCATCAGGCGGAACAGTGCCGGCGTCAGCACGGTGCCGGCCGCGATTGCGTCGCGGCTGACGAGCACGCGGTGCCGGCCGTCGCGCAGGCCGAGTTCGGAGGATGTCGGCCCCTTGATGCCATTGCCGCGCATGGCTTCGACCGTACGGATGTCGCGGACGAGCGCGGCGAACTCCTCCGGATTGGCGGAGATGTGATGGTCGGCGCCGGGCTGGCTGCGGTCGAAGGTGAAGTGCTTCTCGATCATGCAGGCGCCGAGCGCGATGGCCGCGAGGCAGGCCAGCGGCCCATCGAAGTGGTCGGAATATCCGATTGGGCATCCGGTCGCTTCGGCGAGCGCCGCCATGGCCGAGAGGTTGAGCGTGTCGGCCGGGGCGGGATACAGCGACGTGCATTGCAGGATGACCATTTCGGTCCCGCCGGCTTTGCGTGCCGCTTCGGTAGCCTCGCGAACCTCGTCGAGATGCGCCATGCCCGTCGAAATGACCAGCGGCAGCCCGGTCTCGGCCGCCGCGGCGACCAGCGGCAGGTTGGTCATCAGGCCGGAGGAGATCTTCACGGCCGGCATGCCCGCCGCCACCATTTTCGCAAGGCTCTTGGCATCGCCCGGCGTGGAGAACAGCACGATGCCGCGCGACCGCGCCTGGGCCACCAGCCGGCGCAAGGCATCGAGCGATAGATCCTTGCCCAGGAACGCTTCATGCGAGGCCGTGCCGGGCATGTAGCTTTCGGCGACATCGACGGTCTGGAACTTCACCGCATCGGCGCCGGCATCGGCCGCGGCATCGATCATGCGGGCGGCGACCGTTTCGTCGCCGTCATGGTTGATCCCCACCTCGGCGATGATAAAGGCCGGATGGCCGGGGCCGACATTGCGGCCGTCGATGCGAATCTGCGGGGTTGGCGCACTCATTGCGAAAGCTCCTCGCGAACGGCCCCTGCGATCCGGTCGATATCCGCGTCTTCGAGCTGAGGATACATCGGAATGGAAAGGGTCGTGGCGTAATAGGCTTCCGTGCCCGGCAGCGGGGCGGCGACGGACGCCTTGTAGTAAGGCTGGTGATAGAGCGGGATGTAATGGACCTGCGTGCCCACCCCGCGCGCATGCAATGCCCGCATCACGGCGCCACGGCTGCGTCCCAGCCGCGCAAAGTCGATGGCGACCGGGAACAGATGCCAGCTGTGCTCCTCCGGCCGTGCCGGCCAGACAGGCAGACGAAGGTGCCGCACCCCCTCGAGCGCCTCGCGGTATCGCTCCGCGATGGCGCGTCGCCGGCGCAGGTTTTCGTCCAGCCGGCGCAACTGGCTGCGGCCCAGCGCGGCCTGGAAATCGGTCAGCCGGTAATTCCAGCCCAGTTCCGTCATCTCGTAATACCAGGGCGCGTCCGGCTCCGGCGCGGCTTCCCAGCGCGCTGCGTCGCGATGCAGGCCGTGGCTGCGCAGCAAGGCCATCTCGTCGGCAATCCCCGGGTTGCGGGTACATGCGGCGCCGCCTTCGCCCATGGCGATATGCTTGATCGCGTGGAAGCTGAATGCCGCGACATCCGAATGCGCGCAGCTTCCGGCCGGGAAGACGGTGCCGTCGGAGTCGCGATAGGTCGCGCCGAGAGCATGGCAGGCGTCCTCAACGATCCGGCAGCCGAATTCCGTGGCGATGGTGTGGAGCGCCGGCATGTCGGCGATGCGTCCGCCCAGATGGACCGGTGCCACCACCGTGATCGACGGGTCGGCTTTGAGCGCGTTGCGGACGCTGTCCGGGTCGATGTGGCCGGTCGCCGGATCGACATCGGCGAAGGCGACTGCGGCGCCCGTCATGCGCGCCGCGTTCGCAGTGGCCAGAAAGGTGATCGGCGCGGTCAGCAGGGTCGTTCCAGGGCTGAGGCCGAGGGCGAGATAGGCCAAATGCAGAGCGGCCGTGCCGTTGCTGCAGGCGACGGCATGCGGGACCGCACAGACCTTGGCCAGGGCCTCTTCGAAGGCCGGCGTCTCCGCGCCCTGGGTCAGGAACTGCGAGCGGAGGACTGCGGCCACCGCCGAGATGTCGTCCTCGGAAATGTCCGGTCGGGCATAGGGGAAGAAGCGGTTGGTCTTACTTGTGGGCATCGTCATGGCGCTCCAGCGCCTCCGCGATTCGTTGCGCGCCGCTCCCGTCGATCTTCTTGAGGCCGGATGCACGTATGGCCGCCATTTCTGTCGGGTTTTGCAGCCAGGCTTCGAGGCATGCACGAAGGGTTGCGGGGTCGGATTCGGTCGAGGCCGCGAGGCCGGACGCCGTCAGGCTTTGCGCGATCGGCCGCTGCGTGTCGTTCTGGGGCATGAGGATGGTGGGCAGGCCGCAACAGGCCCGCTCGAACTGCGAGACGCCGGGGGCGCCGATGGCGAATGCGGATGTTTCATAGAGCGGGATCATGTCCGCGACACCGACGAGAAGCCGCGCGTTGCGCATGCCATCGACCTGGGTGCGGATGCTGTTCAGATGCGGCGCTCGCGCGCCCAGGCACACCGTAACCGGCCGGTCGGTCCCCGTTTCGGCAAGGACCGACAGAGTCAGGCCGGTCAGGTTCGGCGTATCGATCTGACCGAACGCCACCAGAATGGGCGCGTCGCCCGCGGGCGGCCAGTCCCTGGTGCAGGCGCGGGCATGGACGGCGCGGAACCGGGCATCCAACGGCGCGAAGGCGGGTCCGCTGAGGATGCCCTCGCCGGGCGGGAGCATGCCGTAAGGATCGACAAGGATATCGACGCCGTCCGCTGCCGCGATGTCGGCGAAGCTGGCAACGGCGCCGTGGCGCCGGCATTCGGCGAAGCTGGCCGTATCCAAGGCATAGCTGTCCAGCACTATCCCGCGCGAGGCGCCGCTCTCGGCGTGCCGGATCAAGGCCTCGCAACTGTTCGGTCCGGTCTCGACGACCGCGTGAAAGCCGGCTTCGAACACGGAGTCGGGGCTGTCGGGGTCGAGAAACAGCGTCACGCGGTCATGCATCGCTTTGGCGATTGCCAGACTGCGGACCACATGCCCCGCTCCGGCCGATTGCCGCGAGCCGATCCGGAAGCCCCAGCCCGGCTTGTCCCGTGCGTCACCCAGCGGGTACGTCCTCGACAAGGGTGCCGAGCTCGGCATCGTCCAGCCACCAGTCGTTGCTCTCGCTCGAATACTCGAACGGCGCGGCAAGGCGGTTGCCGCCCTCGGCGACGCGTTCCTCGAAGGCGCCGATATCCCACCATGAGTGCGCCGGCGCGATGATGAAGTGGTCCCGCATGTCATAGGCCAGCCGCGACTCTTCATAAGGGATCATCACCTCGTGAAGCTTCTCGCCCGGCCGGATGCCGACGAACTCAAGCTCCAGATCGGGTGCGATCCGCTTGGCCAGATCCACGATCCGGATGCTGGGCAGCTTGGGGACGAAGATTTCGCCGCCGGCCATGTGCTTCAAAGCATGCAGGACGAAGGCGACGCCTTCCTCCAGCGTGATGACGAAACGGGTCATCTCGGCATGCGTGATCGGAAGCGACCGCCGTCCCTCTGCGACCAGGCGTTTGAAGAAGGGGATCACGCTGCCGCGCGACCCGATCACATTGCCGTACCGCACGATGGCAAAGCGCGTGCGATGCCGGCCGGCCAGATTGTTGGCCGCCACGAACAGCTTGTCCGAGCACAGCTTGGTTGCGCCGTAGAGGTTGATCGGGTTCGCGGCCTTGTCGGTCGAGAGCGCGACGACCCGCTCGGCATCGTTCGCGATGGCCGCATCGATCACGTTCTGCGCGCCGCCGATATTCGTCGCGATGCATTCCGTCGGATTGTACTCCGAGGCGGGAATATGCTTCATCGCCGCGGCGTGAACGATGATGTCGATGCCGGCGCAGGCCCGGAAGACCCGTTCGCGGTCGCGCACATCGCCGATGAAATAGCGCAGGCAGGGATGCTTTCCCTCGGGAAAGCGCTGCGCCATCTCGAACTGTTTCATCTCGTCGCGGCTGAACACCACCAGCCGTCGCGGCTTGCCGCGTTCGAGAAGCTGCCGGACGAAGCGCTGGCCGAAGGAACCGGTCGCGCCGGTCACCAGGACCGAGCGCCCGTCGAGACTGTTGGCCGAATCCAAACTCAGTGCGGCGGCCGGGTTTCGTTCCATGTCACGTCCTTGCATTGCGCGTTCGTCAGGTTAGGAGAGGCGCGGAGCCGGCGCCGGTTCGACAAGTCCCTTCTCCACGCAGGCCCGCGCGGCATCGTGCAGCAATGCCGGGGAAAGGCCGGCGCGCGCGGAAATTGAGAGAAGGTCGTTCATCCCGTCGGAATAATTCAGCAGCCACAGGACGGCACGGTGGAAATCTCCGAGGCTCGTCAGTCCGGATAGGCCCGTCGAGGGGTACAGGCCGTATTTGGACAGGTGCGGCTCGCCGAACGGCTGCAGGTTTCGATACGCGATCTTCGTGTCCAGCGCACGGCAAACCTGTTCGACCGCG
>JBFWNZ010000195.1:0-7125 GCA_050250795.1 Alphaproteobacteria bacterium
GATATCCAGACCGCGGATTTCGGCCCCGAGCGGACCGCCGGTCGGAACGACTTCGATGGACATGCATTTCCTCCTGCTGCAACTGCGGCCGGCGACATCGGGCACGCCGCGACCGCATACCAAAAGCGATTCTGACATGGTGCGCAAGCAGCGGCACGCAGCATGAGGGGTACGCCTCAAGGCAGACGTGCGGCCCTCCCTTTGCCAGCGCTCGTTGCGGCGCCATTTGTCCGTACATTACCCGGTCTGCCCCCTCCAACACAATGCGCCCGCGAGCATGGACAGGCGGCCGGCGGAGCGGCAAAGTCGCGCACCCAGAAGGCGGAGGATCGGATTTTGCCGCAGGACCATGAACTGAGCCCGTTCGGCGAACGGCTGGGCTATCAAATGCTGGAGCATCGCGAAGGCTTCTGCCGGCTAGCGCTCGACGCGCAGGATTGGCAGGCCAACCGGGCCGGCATGGTTCATGGCGGCGTGATCGCCTCGCTGATCGATTCCTGCGGCGGTTATGTCGGGGCCTATTGCACGGTTCCGGGCAACATCCGGCGCGCCGTCACCGTGACGATGACGATCCACTACGCACGTCCCGCCCCCTTTGGGCGTCTTGTCGCCACCGGCCGGCTCAAGGGCGGCGGCCGACAGATATTCTTCGCAACGACCGACGTTCACGACGCAGGCGGCCGGCTGATCGCCTTCGGCGAAGGCACCTATCGCCTACGCCGCGGCAGCGAGAAGCTTGAGGGCGTGCCGCCGGATTTCTACGCCCGCTACGGCTGATCCCCGGCGCAGTTGCCGAAACGGCGGCAGCACTCCTACACTCGACGCCATGAGCGATCCTGACGAGCGGCTCATCCGCGCCACCGGGCGCTGCAATTGCGGCGGCGTCCGCTACACGATCCGCGGCCCTCTGCGCGAAGGCTGCGCCTGCCACTGCAACGAATGCCGCCGCATGACCGGCGGCGCCTGGCATGCGACAGGCGCCTGGCGCGAGGATTTGACGATCGACGATCCGCATGGGCGTCTGCGCTGGTACCGATCCTCGTCCCAGGCGCAGCGCGGCTTCTGCGGCGAATGCGGTGCCAGCCTGTTCATGGACTTTCCCGACCGGCCCATCATGATCGTCACCATCGGCACGATGGACGCACCGACGGGCATACGGCTCGCCATGCATATCTTCACGTCCGAGAAGGGCGACTATTACGAGATCGCCGACGCCCTGCCGCAGAAGGCGGACGGGCCCTCCGGCCTGCCGATGCCGCCGCGTGCCGAATAGGGGCCTTGCTGCCCGGGTTGCGGGGGCCGTCCTGATCGTGACGCTCTTTGCGGCAGATGCCGCTTGTGCCGAGCGCCCGCAGGACGAACTGGTCATCGGCATCAGCCAGTTCCCGGCCAACTTCAATCCGGCCATCAACACGATGGCCTCCAAAAGCTATATCCTGAACATGGCGCATCGGCCGGTCACCGCCTATGACGCCGACTGGCAGCAGATCTGCGTGCTGTGCACCGAGCTGCCGAGCCTGGAAAACGGCCGCGCCGTCTACGAGACGACGGCAGACGGCAAGCCCGGCATCGCCGTCACCTACACGCTCAAGCCAGGCCTGCGCTGGGGCGACGGCACGCCGGTCACGACGCGCGACGTCCTGTTCACCTGGGAGGTCGGCCGCCATCCGAAATCGGGCGTGGCCGGCGCCGAGGCCTTCCGCCGCATCGTCGCCATCGACGTCGCGGACGAACGCACCTACACGGTCCATGTCGACAAACGCAGTTGCGAGTTCGCCGGCGCCGGCGGATTCGACCTGCTGCCCGCGCATCTCGACGGGCCGGTCTTCGCCGCCGATCCCGTCGCCTACCGCAACCGCAGCACCTTCGAGACCGATACGACCAACCCCGGTCTGTGGTTCGGCCCCTACCGTATCGCCGCCGTGGCGCCCGGCTCGCATGTCGTGCTGGAACGCAACCCGACCTGGACCGGCCCCGAGCCCTATTTCCGGCGGATCGTCGTCAAGACCTTCGAGAACACGGCCTCGATGATGTCCAACCTGCTGTCGGGCGGCATCGACTACATTGCCGGCGAGATCGGGCTGACCCTGGATCAGGCACAGGCCTTCGAGGGACGCGTCGGCGACCGCTTCCGGTTCCTTTACAAGCCCGTGCTCACCTACGAGCATATCGACGTCAACCTGGACAACCCGATCCTGGCCGACCGGCGCGTGCGGCGCGCGCTCGCCTATGGGGCTAACCGCACCGCCATATCGGAACGGCTGTTCGGCGGCCACCAGCCCGTTGCGGCGAGCAACGTCAACCCGCTCGACCGCAACTACGATCCGAACGTGCCGCAGTATCCCTACGACCCTGAGCGCGCACGCGCCCTGCTGGCGGAGGCGGGCTGGCACGACATCCGCAACGGCGTACGCCACAACGTCGAGGGGCAGCCGCTGCGTATCGAACTGATGACGACCGCGGGCAACAAGACGCGCGAGACGGTCGAGCAGGTGCTGCAAAGCGACTGGCGGCGGATCGGCATCGATGTACGCATCCGCAACGAGCCGGCGCGGGTGTTCTTCGGGTCCACGATGACCATGCGGACCTTCAGCGGCCTCGTCATGTATGCATGGCTGTCCTCGCCCGGAAGCCTCCCGCGCGGGCAGTTGCATTCCGCGGAGATTCCGACCGCCGAGAACGGCTGGTCCGGCCAGAACTATCCCAGCTATCGCAATCCCGAGATGGATCGGCTGGCCGAGGACGTCGAAACCGTCTGCGAACCTGCGGAGAATCAGCGCCTGTGGTCGGCGGTGCAGCGGCTGTATGCCGAGGACCTGCCGGTCATCCCGCTATATTTCCGGGCGGACCCGCACATCATGCCGAAATGGCTGGCGGGGGTTCGGCCCACCGGCCACCTCGTGCCATCGACGATGTGGGTCGAGCAATGGCGGAGGGCGCCATGATCCGCTTCCTCGCCCGCCGGACCGCAGAAGCCCTCGTCGTGCTCGCCGCCATGTCCTTTGCGATCTACATCCTGATCGGGCTGATGCCGGGCGATCCCATCGACCTGATGATCCAGTCCGACCCGCGCCTCACCGTTGCCGATGCGCAGCGGCTGAAGGCGCTGTATGGCCTCGACCGGCCGCTCGTCGAGCGCTACCTGACCTGGGCAGGCGCCGCGCTGTCCGGCGATTTCGGCTATTCGCGCGTCTATGCGCGGCCGGTGCTCGACCTTCTGCTGCCGCGCCTGGGGAATACGGCGCTGCTGCTCGGCCTCTCGCTGCTGCTGTCGCTCGCCATCGCCCTGCCGCTCGGCATTCTGGCGGCACTCAAGCCCTATTCGCGGACCGACTACATCGTGAACCTCGTCAGCTTCGCCGGAATTTCCGTCCCGCCCTTCTGGCTGGCGCTGCTGCTGATGATCCTGTTCGCGGTGACGCTCGGCTGGTTCCCGGCCGGCGGCATGGAAACCGTCGGCGATGGCGGCTTTGCCGACCGCGCGTGGCACATGGCCTTGCCGGTGCTGACGCTGACGCTGGCCAGCGTCGGCGGCTTCGCCCGCTTCATGCGCGCCAGCATGCTGCAGACCCTGCGCCAGGACTATATCCGCACGGCGCGCGCCAAGGGCGTCGGCACCGTCCGGCTGGTGACGGGGCACGCGCTGCGCAATGCGCTGATGCCGCTCGTCACTGTCGTCGCGCTCAGCTTCGGCAGCCTGTTTTCCGGCGCATTGGTGACGGAAACCATGTTCGCCTGGCAGGGCATGGGCAAGATGATCTACGACGCCATCCTGGGGAACGACTTCAACCTCGCTCTCGTCGGCCTGCTGTTCGCGACCCTGACGACGCTGGTCGGCAACATGCTGGCCGACCTTGCCTATGTCGCGCTGGATCCGCGCATTACCCTCACCGCCCGCGAGGGTGCACGATGACCGCGGCGGTCCATGCCGGCCTGTCCTGGCGCCGCCGCATCTGGCGGCGCTTCCTGCGCCATCGTGCCGCCGTCGCCGGAGGCACGTTCCTTCTGATCCTTGCCCTGGCGGCGCTGGCCGCACCAGTGATCGAAGCCGCGCTGGGCACCGACGCCAGCTTCGCCGACCTTTATCAGCGGCTGGAGTTGCCAAGTTGGGGCCATCCGCTCGGCACCGACGAACTCGGCCGCGACCTGCTGGTCCGCCTGCTTTACGGGGGCCGCGTGTCGCTCGCCGTGGCGCTCGCCGCTGCCGTTTTCTGCGCTGCCATCGGGACCGCGGTCGGCCTTGTCGCGGGCTATCGGGGCGGCTGGCTGGACACGATTCTGATGCGGATGACGGACGGGGTGATCGCATTGCCGCTGCTGCCGCTGCTGATCGTCCTCGTGGCGGTCGATCCGACCAAGCTCGGCCTGTCCGAGTCGCTCGCCGCGTCGGAGCATCTCAGCCTCTACCGCATGGTCGCCATCATCGCCCTGGTCGGATGGACGCAGGTGGCGCGGCTGGTGCGGGCCGAGACCCTTGCCATGCGGGAGCGCGAGTTCGTCCGGGCGGCGCTGGCGCTGGGCGCCGGACCGATGCGGGTGATGCTGCGCCATATCCTGCCCAACGTCGTCTCGCCCATCGTGGTGGCGACCACGCTGTCGGTGGGAAACATCATCCTGCTGGAATCGGTGCTGAGCTTCCTCGGCCTCGGCATCCAGCCGCCGGTCGCCAGTTGGGGCAACATGCTGACCAACGCCCAGGAACTCATCTGGTCGGAACCCCAATTGGCGCTCTGGCCGGGCCTGCTGATCTTCGCGACGGTGGTCGCCTTCAATCTGCTCGGCGACGGCCTCCAGGACGCACTCGATCCCCGTGCCCTGGATCGGGACTAACGTTCTGCCGGCGGCGGCGCTCCCGCTGGAGGACTCCCCGGCCCATTCCACTGAATTGCGTTCGGCGCCGCAGCGACATCGGAATAGCGGCAATCGTCGCCGCGGTATTCATAGGCCGAGACGCGCGTCTGCCGGATCGTGAAACTCACCGCGCAACGCCGCACCTCCACGCTTCGCATCTCATAGGGCGACAGATAGTAGCCATAGCCGTAACCCAGCCCGCCATGGGCCAGCCCGAATCCAGGATGCAGCAGATCCCGCGACACTCCGTACTGAACGCGTTGCCGCTCATAGGTCAGGATACGGTCGCCGTTCGGCGCCGGATAGAAGCTATCGGGAGTGCCCAGACCCGCGACGAGCTGTTCTTCGGTCATCCCAAGCCAGGTGCCCGCGGCGGGCGGCGGCGGCGGGCCGGAAGCACAGGCCGCAAGGCCGAATGCAATCATCGCGATTACAAGCTTCTTCATCGACAAGTATCTCCCGAATGCGCCGACCAAAGACATGGTGCGGCGCATCCGTCTCGGAAATACCGCCTCAGATTGACTCCTGAGGAATCACCCCCTATCCTTAATCGTTGTCACTCTCCGTTCGTACGGAAGAATTATGTCGGACATCGCAGGCATCGGGTCGTTCCAGGTTGGCTCCAACCGCAGCATTCCGCCGCAGGCGCAGAATGCCCAGGCCGATCAGCAGCAGGACGCGGACCTCTCGCAGCAGCGGGTCGAGGATCGGACGACAGTCGGGACCGATAACAATGCGCGTGGCTTCGACAGCAGCCAGAGCGGGGCGGGTTCCGACAATCTCGATTCCTCCGGCGCCGGCAGCGAGCCGCAGGACCAGATCACGATCAGCAGCGCGGCGCAGCAGCAGATCGACCGCAGCGGCGACTCCGACACCGCTCCGGGCGAAGACGGCCGCCAGCAGCTTGAGGAAGCGCGCGAAAGCGCCCGCGACATTGCGCTGGGACGCAGCGACGAGCAGACCCAGGGCGGTGGAAGCGTATCCTTCGGCAACGCCGCTTCGGGGCAGTCTCCCCAAGGCCAGACGCTGGGCCAAGTGGTCGATATCTACGCCTGACCGGCGTTGCATCCCTGAACGAAAGGCCCGCTTTGCGGGCCTTTTTCATGTCAGGCGAACCGGTCCGGCGCGAGCATCGCTGCGGTGAGTCCTTCATCGGCATAGAGCGACGTCAACTCGCCCTTGCAGATGAGCGCAGCCGTGGCTGCGGCCATCGCCGGCGACGTCTTGATGCCATAGCCGCCCTGCCCCGCCAGCCAGAAGAAGCCCTCGGCATCCGGAGCGAAACCGACGACCGGCGTCTTGTCGGGGGCAAAACTGCGCAATCCCGCCCAACGATGCTCGATCCGCCGGATCGACAGGGTCGTCGCCCGCTCGATCCTGTCGACCGCCATGGCGACGTCCAGTTCCTCCGGCTGCGCGTCGCAAGGCGGGCTGGGCGTCTCGTCCGCCGGGGAGCCCATCAGGCGACCCGCGTCGGGCTTGATGTACCACGTCTCTGACGCATCGATGGTCAGCGGCCAGCCGGATATGTCCATGACCGGCTCGGGCGCGAAGCGGATCGCCGTCCGCCGCTTCGGAACCAGCCCGATAGGCCGCACACCGGCCATTGCCGCCACGGCATCCGCCCATGCCCCGGCCGCGTTCACCAGGACCGGCGCAGCGAATTCGCCCGCGGTGCAGCGCACATGCCATCGCCCGCCCCTGCGCTCGATTGCGGTGGCGTCCGCATCCGTCGCGAGCGTGCCGCCGCGCGACCGCAGGCCTTTCAGGAACCCGCCATGCAGGGCATGCACGTCGATGTCCTGCGAGGCAGGCTCATGCAGCGCGTATTTCACAACCGCCGGCCGCAGCGCCGGCACGAGCGCACAGGCTCCGGCAGCTCCGATATCCCGCACGATACCGGACCGCCCGTCGGCAAAGCCGAGCAGCGCGTCGATAGCGGCCTCGTCGCCGCCCGCCCCCACGAACAAGGCGCCGCGCGGCGACAGCAGGGAATGCTCGGCAAAGCCCTGCGGCGGGGCCTCCAGGAACGGCTTCGACAGACGCGCCAGCGCGCGGATGGCGACGCTCCCATAGAGTTCGGTGTACTGCGCGGCGGAACGGCCGGTCGTGTGATAGCCGGGCGCGCTTTCGCGTTCCAGAACCACCGTGCGGCCATGCGCTGCAAGCGCCCATCCCGCCGACGCCCCGGCGATGCCGCCCCCGATCACCAGGAAATCTGCGTCCATCCGCTTTTGCCTTCGACTTCGGTTGCCCCCATATTGGGAGCGATCA
>JBFWNZ010000196.1:0-7120 GCA_050250795.1 Alphaproteobacteria bacterium
CTGCGCCACGGCCAGCGCGCCGGCCGGGTCGGAGGGCAGCAGCGCCGCCAGTCGGCGCAGCGGGTCGGCCGCCGCGTCGATGCGCACCATCCGCGCCAGCCGGGCAAGGTCGCGGGCCTCGTCCAGCACCCGGGCCAGCACGCCTTCCGCCCGCATCAGCCGCAGCACCGGCACCGGATCGGGCGCGGCCAGCAGCTTCATCAGCTCCGCCGCCACCCGCTCCGCCGACAGGTCCGGCAGGCGCGGCGCCATCGCACGGCAGGCGTCCAGCGCCTCGGCATCGGGCGGCGGCGCGCCGTAATGGGCGTGGAAGCGGAAATAGCGCAGCAGCCGCAGCACATCCTCCTCGATCCGCTGCCGCGCCGCGCCGACGAAGCGCACGCGCCGCGCCCGCAGATCGGCCTCGCCGCCGAACGGGTCGTGCAGGGTGCCGTCCGTCTCCAGCGACATGGCGTTGAAGGTGAAGTCGCGGCGCGCGGCGTCGGCGACCCAGTCGTCGGTGAAGGCGACGCGCGCATGCCGCCCGAAGGTCTCGACATCCACCCGCAGGGTCGTGATCTCGAAGCCGCGATGGTCGACGACCGCCGTGACCGTCCCATGCGCGAAACCGGTCGGCACGACCTTGATCCCCGCCGCCGCCAGGATCGCCGTCACGCGCTCGGGCGAGCCGTCGGTCGCGATATCGATGTCGCGGATCGGGCGGCCCAGCAGGGCGTCGCGCACGCAGCCGCCGACGAAGCGCGCGCCGGCCCCGCCCTCGGCCAGCGCCCGCATCACCCGCTGCGTCGCGGGCTCGGTCATCCAGGGCTGCGGCTCGATGCGCCCCGTCATGGTCCTATCGCTCGAAATGCCCCGGCACGATCCGCTGGCCGTCCCAGACGGGCGGCACATAGGTGTCGGTGCGCGCGCCGCCTTCGCCCAGCACCCAGAATACGACCAGGCTGGCGCCCGCCAGCACCGCCCCCGCGACGACCAGCCATTCCCAGGGCGTCCGCTTCCGGTTCTCCAGGTCGCGCGCCCGGCCCCATTTCCGGTCGTACCATTGATACAGCAGGAACACGGCGATGGGCGTGACCAGCGGCAGCAGCACGCTGAGCAGCAGCCGCGTCATTCGCCGCCCCGCAGCACCTCGTAAAGATTGATCAGCATGCCGGCGGTCGCTCCCCAGATGTAATGTTGGCCATAGGGCATGGCATAGAACCAGCGCGGCTTGCCGTTATGCTCGCGCGTCAGCCGCTGGTGGTTGCGCGGATCGAGGATGAAGTCGAGCGGCACCTCGAACACCGCCGCCACCTCATACGGATCGGCCTGCACCGGAAAGGGCGGCGTCACCAGCCCCACGACCGGCGTCACCGCATAGGCCGTACGCACGATATAGGTATCCAGCCGGCCGATCACCTGCACATGGCTGCGCGGCAGGCCGACCTCCTCCTCCGTCTCGCGCAGCGCCGCGTCCTCGGGCCCGTCATCCTCCTCCTCCAGCCGGCCGCCGGGAAAGCTGATCTGGCCGGGATGGTTGGTCAGGTGGCTGGTGCGCTGCGTCAGCAGGATGGTGATCCCCTCCGGGCGCAGCACCAGCGGCACCAGCACGGCGGCCTGCTTCAGCTCGCCGAGCGGCCGCATGCCTGGCTCGTTCAGGTCGTGGTCGCCGCGCTCGCGCGCGAACATGATGTGCGAACTGCGCAGGCCGGGATCGCGCGCGCTCGAAACCCTCTCGATGATGTTGTCTGCGTCCACGCCGCTCCTCTCCGCCGTCACGCCGCCTTGCCCAGCGTGAAGAAGCTGTCGCCGCTGCGCACGCCCAGCACGCTGTCGCCGTCCCGCCGGACCTCCTCGGCCAGATCCACCAGCTCGTAGAAGACCGGCCGCAGGATCAGGGCCTCCAGCCCGTCGCGCACAAGGATATACGGCGACGGCTCGCCGGTCTCGGAATCGATCTCGACCCGGATGGGATGCTCCGGCCCGGCCACCACCTCGGCGTCCAGATTCGTCCGGAACCGCAGGGTTTGCGTGCCTTCCGCCGTCTCCGCCTGCACCTCGACGGCGGTGAAGGGCGCGTCCTCCACCTCGATCCGGCCGCGCTCGACCGGCGTCTCCAGCCAGAAACCGCCCTCGGAGTCGCGCTTCAGCACGGTGGAGAACAGCTTGACCAGTTCGATGCGCTTGATCGGCGTGCCCTGATAATACCAGGTGCCGTCGCGCCCGATCCGCATCTGGAAATTCTTCTCCACGGGCACGCGCTTCGGCGCATTGCCGTTGCGGATCACATCCGCGAGATCGTCCGGACTGCGGGGTTGCTTGCTCATTGGCGCCTCTCCATGTTGAATCGCACAGGTTGGCCTCGGCAGGAGAATAGGTATTGGGCCCAGCGGAAACCAGCCGGCGCGATGCGACGGCAGGGGCGGCTCCGGATGCGGAGGACGCCCATACACTGATTCGCGACATCGAGCGGCTCGGCCGGCACATGCAGCTGGTCCGCGAAGCCATCGGCCGCGTGATCTTCGGCCAGGAGCAGGTCGTCGACCAGGCGCTGGTGACGCTGCTGGCGGGCGGCCACGGCCTACTGATCGGCGTGCCGGGCCTCGCCAAGACGCGGCTGGTCGAAACGCTGGGCACCGTGCTGGGCCTCGACGACCGGCGCATCCAGTTCACCCCGGACCTGATGCCGGCCGACATCCTGGGCTCGGAAGTCCTGGAAGAGGACGAATCGGGGCGGCGCTCGTTCCGCTTCATTCCCGGCCCGGTGTTCTCGCAGGTGCTGATGGCCGACGAGATCAATCGCGCCAGCCCGCGCACCCAGTCGGCGCTGCTCCAGGCGATGCAGGAGGGGCGCGTCTCGGTCGGCGGCCACTATCACCCGCTGCCCCGGCCCTTCCATGTGCTGGCGACCCAGAACCCGCTTGAGCAGGAGGGCACCTACCCGCTGCCCGAGGCGCAGCTCGACCGGTTCCTGCTGCAGATCGATGTGGGCTATCCCGACGAGGCGGCGGAGCGGCGGATGATGCTGGCGACCACCGGCGAGGCCGAGGACACGCCGCCCGCCGTCCTGGACCCGGCCGGGCTGATGGAGGCCCAGGCGCTGGTCCGGCGCGTGCCCGTCGGCGAACAGGTGGTCGAGGCGATCCTCGCCCTGGTGCGCTCCGGCCGGCCGGAGACCAGCCGCGTCCCCGAGGTCGTCTCGCATGTTGCCTGGGGTCCGGGCCCGCGCGCCAGCCAGGCGCTGATGCTGGCCAGCCGCGCCCTGGCGCTGCTCGACGGGCGGCTGTCGCCCTCGCTGGACGACGTGCTGGCGCTGGCCTATCCCGTGCTGCGCCACCGCATGGCGCTGACCTTCGCCGCCCGCGCCGAGGGAATGACGGTGGAAACCGTGATCGACCGCCTCTGCGATCCGTTCCGCTGAGCGCGTAGGCACAGACCGGCGCCGCGAGCGATCAGGCATGGCAGACCGCGCTGAAGCCCAGGCCCTCCACCGCCAGACCGCGAAACAGGTCGCGGCCAAGCTGCCGCCATTGCTGGTCGCCGCCGACCGCGTCGCCGCCACCGTCGTGCAGGGCGTGCATGGCCGCCGCCGCGTCGGCCAGGGCGAGGCGTTCTGGCAGTTCCGCCACTACCAGCAGGGCGATTCCGCCGCCCGCATCGACTGGCGGCAGAGCGCGAAGAGCCAGGACGTGTTCGTCCGCGAGACCGAGTGGGAAGCGGCGCAGAGCGTCTGGCTCTGGCGCGACACCTCCCCCTCCATGCGCTACCGGTCCAGCGACCGGCTGCGCGACAAGCGCGACACCGCCGACCTTCTCCTCCTGGCGCTGGCGGCCTTGCTGAGCCGCGGCGGCGAGCGCTTTGCCCTGCTGGGCAGCGGCCTGCCGCCCTGGTCGGGCCGTCCCGCCTTCGACCGGCTGGCCGACCAGGTGCTGACGGCGCAGGACCGCGCCGAGGGCCTGCCGGCCGGCGAGCCCCTGCCCCGCTATGCGCAGGTCGTCCTGTTCGGCGATTTCCTGGAGCCGCCCGAGCGGATCGGCCAGGCGGTGCAGTCCATCGCCGCGCGCGGCCTGCGCGGACAGATCGTGCAGGTGCTGGACCCGGCGGAGGAAGAACTGCCCTTTCGCGGCCGCATCCGCTTCGACGGCTTCGAGGGCGAGGGCGAGACCCTGGTGCGGCGGGTCGAGGCCATCCGCGACCGCTATCTCGGCCGGCTGACCGCCCATCGCGACGCCATCCGCGATATCGCGCGCCGCGCCGGCTGGGGCTTCCACCTGCACCGCACCGACCGGCCGCCGGAAAGCGCGCTGCTCGCGCTCTACATGGCGCTCTCTCCCGTGGCGAAGGCGTAAGGCCGATGCTGACCCTGGGCGCCATCGGCTTTCTCGCACCCTGGCTGCTGGCCGGGCTGGCCGCCCTGCCGCTGCTGTGGTGGCTGCTGCGGCTCACCCCGCCCGCGCCCCGGATGCTGCATTTCCCGGCGGTCCGGCTGCTGTTCGGGCTGGAAAGCCGCGAGGAGACCCCGACCTCCTCGCCCTGGTGGCTGATCCTGTTGCGGCTGGCGGCGGCGGCCCTTGTGATCCTGGGGCTCGCCCACCCGCTCATCAATCCGGGCCACGATCTCGCCGGTTCCGGCCCCATCGTGCTGGCGGTGGACGACGGCTGGGCCGCCGCGCGCGACTGGCCGGCGCGCCAGCAGGTGATGCGCGACGCCATCGGGCGCGCCGAACGCGACAGCCGGCCGGTGGTCCTGCTGACGACCGCGCCGAACGAGGCGGGCGAAGCCCCGTCGGCGTCCGGGCTGCTCACGCCCGGCGAGGCGCGCGGCCTTGCCGAATCGCTGGTGCCGAAACCCTGGCCGGTCGACCGCAAGGGCGCGCTTGCGGCTCTGGACGCCGCGGCGCTTCCGGGCTCCGCGACCGTCCTGTGGCTCAGCGACGGCCTCGACGACCCCGACGCCCGCGGCTTCGCCGAACGGCTGCAACGCCTTGGCGCCCTGCGCATCCTCGCCCGGCCGCTGGAGGCCCTGCCGCGTCTGCTGCTGCCACCGGAAGGCCGCAATGCGACCCTGGAACTGCCGCTGCGCCGCGTGCCCTCGCCCTTCGAGGAGCGGGTCGTCCTGACCGCCGGCGCCGCCGACGGCCGGCCGCTGGCCAATGCCGCGGCCACCTTCGAGCCCGGCCAGGGCGCGGCGGCGGCGGCGTTCGACGTGCCGCTCGAAATCCGCAACCAGATTCTGCGCGTCTCCATCGACGGCGAATCGACCGCCGGCAGCGTGGTGCTGATCGACGAGCGCTGGCGCCGCCGCCCGGTCGGCCTCGCGGCGCCCTCGGCGATGGACGAGGGACCGGCCCTGCTGTCCGACCGCTACTTCATCGAGCGCGCCCTGGCGCCGTTCAGCGCGGTGCGCCGCGGGCCCGTCGAAACCCTGATCGCCGACCGTCAGGCGGTGATCATCCTGCCCGACAGCCACCAGCCGGGACCGGCGGAACGCGCCGCGCTGGAACGCTGGGTCCAGGAGGGCGGCCTGCTGCTCCGCTTCGCCGGCCCGCGCGCCGCCCGCGCCGAGCCCGATCCGCTGATGCCCGTGCGGCTGCGCGGCGGCGGCCGCACCCTCGACGGCGCCATGCTGTGGAGCCGGCCGGCGCGTCTCCAGGCCTTCCCGCCCGACAGCCCCTTCGCGGGGCTCGAAATCCCTGGCGACGTGACCGTCAGCCGCCAGGTGCTGGCCGAACCCTCGCTCGACCTTGCGGAAAAGACCTGGGCCCGGCTGACCGACGGCACGCCCCTGGTCACGGCCGAGCGGCGCGGCCAGGGCTGGCTGGTGCTGATCCACACCACCGCCAACACCGAATGGACCAGCCTGCCGCTCTCCGGCCTGTTCGTGGACATGCTGCGCCGGATCGTCGGCATGAGCCGCGGCATCGCCGAGAGCGGCGGCGACCGGCCGCTGCCGCCGCTCTCCCTGCTCGACGGCTATGGCCGGATGACGGCGGCAACCGGCAGCGCGCGCGCGATTCCGGCCGGCGGATTCGCCGCCGCGCGGGTCGGGCCCGACACCCCGCCCGGCCTGTACGGCAGCGACGACGAACGCCGTGCCCTCAATCTGGGCCCGCAGATCGGCATGCTGACGGCGTTGGGCGCCATGCCCTCCGGCATCGCGCGCGGCGACTATGTCCGCTCCCAGGAAGTGGACCTGAAGCCCTGGCTGCTGGGCGCCGCCCTGCTGCTGCTGCTGGCCGACACGCTCGTCACCCTGGCGATGCGCGGCCTGCTGCGCGGACCGCGCCTGCCGCGGCGCCAGGCGGCCGCCGGCCTCGTTGCGCTTCTGGTCCTCGGACTGACCGCCACATCCGCATTCGCCCAGCGCGGCGGCGGCGATGCCTTCGCGATGGAGGCCGCGCTCAGCACCCATCTCGCCTATGTCGTCACCGGCAATCCCGAGTTGGACCGGGTCAGCGCGGCCGGGCTGGCCGGGCTGTCGGGCGTCCTCATGCAGCGGACCGCCGTGGAACTGGGCCAGCCCGTCGGGGTCGATCCGCGCCAGGACGAACTGGCCTTCTTCGCCCTGCTGTACTGGCCCGTCTCGGCCGACCAGGCGCCGCTGGACGCGGCGACGGTCGAACGCCTCAACCGCTATATGGAGATGGGCGGCACCATCCTGTTCGACACCCGCGACCAGAATATGGGCGGGCTCGATTCCGGCCCGAACGCCATGGCCCTGCGCCTGCTGACCGAGGGGCTCGGCATCCCCCCGCTGACCGCCGTGCCCTCGGACCACGTCCTGACCAAGGCCTTCTACCTGATGCAGAACTTTCCCGGCCGCTGGTCCGGCAGCCGGGTCTGGGTCGAGCGGCCGGGCGACCGGGTGAACGATGGCGTGTCGCGGGTGGTCATCGGCGCCAACGACTGGGCCTCGGCCTGGGCCACCGACGAGGGCGGCCGGCCGGCCTTCGCGGTCGTGCCGGGCGGCGAGACCCAGCGCGAATGGGCCTACCGCTTCGGCGTCAACCTCGTCATGTACGCGCTGACCGGCAACTACAAGGCCGATCAGGTGCATGTCCCGGCGATCCTGGAACGGCTGGGGAAATAGGGCCATGAACTGGACAGGCGTCACCTTCGATCCGATGCTGCCCTGGGCCTT
>JBFWNZ010000197.1:0-7104 GCA_050250795.1 Alphaproteobacteria bacterium
GCCGCCCAGCGAGGCGATGCCGGCCATGGTGTTGCCGCAGGAGCCGCCGGAGCATTCGATGCCGGGCGGCATCGCGGCATACAGGCTGTCGGCGGCATCCGCCTCGATCAGCGTCATCGCGCCCTTGGCGAGACCCTGCGCCGTCAGGAACGCCTCGTCCGCATTCGCCACCACGTCGACCAGCGCATTGCCGATGCCGACCACGTCATAGCCCGCCATGCCGTCCCCTCCGCCATTCCGATGCGGGCGGAGTATAGCGGCAGGCGAACCGGCGGCAAGCGCCGCCCCCTTGCCGCCCCCCTTGCCGCCCCCTCTTGCCGCAGCCGGGCGCGAAGGATAAGCAGGGGCCGGACCGGTCACGGAGGCGAGACGGCGATGCTGCGACATCTGTCCAAGGCGGTGCGGCAGCTGGACGATCCGGCGCTGCAGAAGGTGGTCGCCGGCTCGCTGGCGCTGGCGGTCGCGGCGCTGGTGCTGCTTTGGGCCGTGCTGTGGTGGCTGGGCGGCCTGCTGGGCGGCTCGGAGATCGGCTGGATCGTCTGGCTGCGCGAGACGCTGGGCGGGCTGTTCGACTGGCTGGGCGGGGCGCTGCTGCTGGGCGGGCTGGCGGTGCTGACCCTGCTGCTGTTCCCCGCCGTGGTGACGATGGTCGCCGGCCTGTTCCTGGAGCAGGTCGCCGCCGCGGTGGAGCGCCGCCACTATCCCGACGCCCCGCCGCCAAGGCCGCAGCCGGTCGGCGAGGCGGTAGGCAGCGCGGCGCGCTTCGCACTGGTCGCCATCGGCGCCAACCTGATGGCGCTGCCGCTCTACATCGCCTTCCTGTTCCTGCCGCCGCTGAACCTGCTGCTGTTCTACCTGCTGAACGGCTATCTGGCCGGCCGCGAATATTTCGAACTGGTCGCCTATCGCCGCATGCCGCCCGAGGCGGCGGACCGGCTGCGCAGGACCGAGCGGCGGCGCATCCTGCTGGCGGGCATGCTGACGGTGCTGGTGATGACGATCCCGATCCTGAACCTGCTGAGCCCGGTGATCGCCACCGCCTTCATGCTGCATGTGTTCCAGGCGTTGCCGCGGCGGAACGACTTCGCGCGCGACAGCGGGGCCGGATCGTGAGATAGTGCGGGCCGCCGCGTGCCGTACCCGCATTTGTGCAGGCAGCGGCTGAGAAACATCCGGCAACCCCTTGCAGATACGCCATTCACGAACCCGGTCGAGGAGACGTCATGGCCAGCAACGACAAGCCGCGTACCGCACCCCCGTCCGAAATCGGCCGCCGCGTGATCAGCATGCGCGGCCAGCCCAAGCCCACCCAGACCCTGACCGAGGCGGCGGGCAAGCGGCTGGTCGTGGGCAAGGAGATCATGCTGACCGGCGAGATCACCTCCTGCGACACGCTGGTCGTGGAGGGCACCGTCGAGGCCTCGCTGAACGACAGCCGGCGCATCGAGATCACCGAGGACGGCTATTTCAAGGGCAATGTCGAGATCGACGTGGCCGAGATCCGGGGCCGGTTCGAGGGCGAGCTGACGGCGCGCGAGCGCCTGATCGTGCGCCGCACCGGCCGGGTGGTCGGCACGGTGCGCTATGGCGAGCTGGAGATCGAGCGCGGCGGCCGGATCGCCGGCACGGTCGAGACGATCGGGTATGGCGACGAGCCCGCGGATGAGTCCGATCCCGGCGTCTGAGCGCAAGACCGCCGCGATCCTGGGCGGCGCCGTCCTGGCCACGACGCTGCTGCTCGCGGCCTGCGGGTCCGACGGCGCGATGCCGCCGGGCGGAAAATCCGAAAGTTCGACCCTGTCGGTGACGGTGCCGCTGCCGGTGACGGTGCCGATTCCCCCAGCCCCCGCCGAGCCCGTGGCGGCGATCGCGCCGGACTCGCTGGTCGGGCAGACGGCGGACGATGTCAACGCGAAGCTTGGCCAACCCAGCTTCGCCCGGCGCGACGGTCCTTCCTCCATCTGGCAGTATCGCGGCGCCGGCTGCGTGCTGGACCTGTTCCTGTATCAGGCCCAGGCGGGCGCCGCCCCGGTGGTGGACCATGCCGAGCTGCGCCCCCTGCCCGCCGACGGCCCGCGGCCCGACCCCGCCTGCCTGCAGGCGCTGATGGCGCGGGCAAGCTAGCCGCCTCCAGCCGCCGGCCTCATTCCCGCGAGCCCAGAGCGACAGGCCGTGCCGCCGGCCCTGGATTCCGGGTTGCCGCGCTGCGGCCCCCGGAATGACGGCTTTCGCGGCTCCGCTCCTGTCCCGTCATTCCCGCGAACGCGGGAATCCAGGGCCGGCGGCAGCTTGGCGGTCGTTCCGGATGGCGGCTGTCGAGAGCGCTCAGCCCACGGCGGGGGCGGTCTTGGCGGGGAAGCGGCAGAGATCGGCGACGGCGCAGCGCGGGCAGTCGGGCTTGCGCGCCTTGCAGACATAGCGCCCGTGCAGGATCAGCCAGTGATGGGCGTGCAGCTTGAAGGCAGCGGGCACCCGCGCCTCCAGCTTGTCCTCCACCGCCCGCACCGTCTTGCCGGGCGCGAGGCCGGTGCGGTTCGAGACGCGGAAGATATGCGTATCGACCGCGATGGTCGGCTCGCCGAAGCCGATGTTCAGCACCACATTCGCGGGCTTGCGCCCGACGCCGGGCAGCCGCTCCAGCGCCTCGCGGTCGCGCGGCACCTGGCCGCCATGCTCGTCCACCAGCAGGCGCGACAGCGCGATGACGTTCTTCGCCTTGGTGTTGAACAGGCCGATGGTGCGGATATAGCCGCGCAGCCCCGCCTCGCCCAGCGCTAGCATCTTGTCGGGCGTGTCCACGACCTGGAACAGCGGCCGCGTCGCCTTGTTGACGCCGACATCCGTCGCCTGGGCCGACAGCACGACCGCGACCAGAAGGGTGTAGGGATTGACGTATTCCAGCTCGCCCTTCGGCTCCGGGTTGGCGGCCTGGAGGCGGGCGAAGAAGTCGGCGATCTTGGCGCGGCTCATCATGACCGGCGGAGACTAGCCCCGCCCGGCGCGCCCGCCAAGCCGCCGCGGGCTGGACTTCGCGTTCCCTGCTCCGCATATTTTTCGGCATGACCGAGGCTGGCCCGCCCCCCGACCGCGTCCTGTTCGACGCCACGCTGCACCCGCATCGCAGCCTGGGGCCGCGCGGCCTGCGCATCGTGCTGGCCTTCACCGCCTTCTGGCTGTTCGGCACGGGCATGGTGTTCGTGCTGCTGGGCGCCTGGCCGGTGATGGGGTTCTGCGGGCTGGAGCTGCTGGTGCTGTACATCGCGTTTCGCGTGATCCAGTGGCGGGGCCGCGCCTATGAGCGGCTGCGGCTGACGGATGCGAGCGGGCTGGAGGTGCGCCGCTTCGGCCCCAATGGCGGCGAGACCGGGCATTGGCGCTTCGAGCCGGGCTGGCTGCGCGTGGGCATGGACGATCCGCCCCGCGCCGACAGCCGGCTGACCCTGTCGAGCCATGGGCGCTCGCTGATCGTGGGCAGCTTCCTCACCCCCGACGAGCGGCTGGAGGTGGCCCAGGCGCTGCGCGGCGCGCTGGCGCAGTATCGCGCGGCGCCCGGCGCGGCCGCGCCCGCCTGACCCGCCGAGCCCCTGCCGCATGAACGCCGCGCCGCGGGCCGCCGACCATGCCTGCCTGCTGCTGCTGGCGGTGGTGTGGAGCAGTTCCTTCACCGCCATGAAGCTGGCGGCGGAGACCATCCCGCCCGCCACCGTGACCGCGGCGCGGATCGCGCTGGCCGCCGCCATCCTCTATCCGGTCATGCGGGCCCAGGGGCACCGGCTGCCGCGCGACGGCCGCAGCTGGCTGCTGTTCCTGGGCATCGCGCTGGCCGGCAACAGCCTGCCCTTCCTCGCCATCACCGAGGGGCTGGCGCATGTCGACAGCGGCACCGGCGCGATCCTGATGGCGGCGGTGCCGCTCTGCGCCGTGCTGATGGCGCATGTCGCGGTGCCGGGCGAGCGGCTGACCTGGCGCAGCCTGGGCGGCGTCGCGGTGGGCTATGCCGGGGTGGCGGCGATGGTGGGGCCGGCGGCGCTGGCCCAGTCGTCGATGACTCTGGGCGAGGCGGCCTGGGCGCAGCTCGCGATCCTGGCCGGCGCCGTCCTCTATGCGCTGGCCGCCGTGCTGGCGCGCCGCCTGCCGCCGATGCCGCCCGAGGTGCCGGGGGCGGGGGTGATGCTGGCCGCGGCGGCGGTCAGCCTGCCGCTGGCCTTCCTGATCGACGACCCGGCGGCGCTGCGGCCGCATGCGGATTCGATCCTCGCGACAATCGTGCTGGGGCTGGTGCCGACCGCCTTCGCCTCGATCCTGTTCTTCCGGCTGGCGGCGGCGACCAGCGCCGCCTATCTGGCGATGACCAACTATCTGGTCCCGGTGCTGGGCGTCGCCTGGGGCGCCCTGCTGCTGGACGAGCATTTCGGCGCCAGCGAAGCGCTCGCCCTGGCGCTGATCCTGGTGGGAGTGTGGCTGGTGGGGCGGCGGGAGGGGTAGCGGTATCGTTTCGTTTATTGCGTTTGTGGCGGCAGACGCCATATAAGATTCGAGTCGCCGGCGACAGGAGAAGGCCATGAACGCGCTGCTGGACAAACCCGAGACGGTCGTCCCGAGCGAGAGCGATGCTGCGCTGGCCACGGAATCCAGCCGCATTCTCGCCCAGGTTCCGCAGGGGGATTCCCTGCGCGTCCAATTGGAAAACGGCCAGGTTCTGACCCTGCCGCGGGCGGCCACACGGCTTCTGGCGCATCTCCTGATAGAGATGTCGCATGGCAATGCCGTCACGCTGATCCCGATCCATGCGGAGCTGACGACCCAGGAGGCCGCGGAATACCTGCATGTCTCTCGCCCCTACCTGATCCGGCTGCTGGAGCAGGGTCGCATCCCGTTTCACAAGGTAGGGACGCACCGCCGGGTCCGATTCCGCGACCTGCAAGCCTTCAAGGAGCAGGCGGAGCGGGACCGCGCGCAGGCGATGGACGACCTTGCCGCCGATGCGCAGCGGTTAGGCATGGGCTATTAGGTGGCGCTGTTCACCATCCTCTGCGACGCCTGCGTTCTGTATCCGGCGCCGTTGCGGGATCTGCTCATCGAGTTGGCCGGTGCCAATCTCTACCAAGCGAAGTGGACCGACCGCATCCATGACGAATGGATGTCAAACCTTCTGCGCAACCGTCGCGACCTAACGCAAGCGCAGCTATCGCGCACGCGTGACTTGATGAATCGTGCCGTGCTGGACTGTCTTATCGACGGATACGAGCACCTGCTGCCGGTGATCCGGCTACCGGACGATAACGACCGACATGTCGTGGCCGCGGCAATCCACGCGCGGGCCGATGCCATCGTCACCTTCAACCTGAAGGACTTTCCGCGAGAAACGTTGCGGGAATTTCAGTTGGATGCAATCCACCCGGACGACTTCATCCGCTTCCAAATCGACCTGGACGAGGCAGCCGTCGTAACCGCGGCGCAGAAGTGCCACAGAAGGCTGCGGAATCCACCGATCTCGGCCATGGAATATCTGGATGTCCTGCAGCGACAATCGCTGCCCAAAGCAGCGGCAGCCCTGCGCTCTTACGCGTCGATCCTCTAACCGTTGAACCCCAGCACATCCCGCATGCCGTAAAGCCCGGCGGGGCGGCCGCGGGTCCAGGCGGCAGCGCGGACGGCGCCGGCCGCGAAGACGGCGCGGCTGGACGCCTTGTGGCCGAGTTCCACGCGCTCGCCGGTGCCGGCGAAGATGACCGTGTGGTCGCCCACCACGTCGCCGCCGCGCAGCGTGGCGAAACCGATATCGCCGGCGCGCCGGGCGCCGGTATGGCCGTCGCGCACCGCCTGGCGCACCTGGGCCAGATCGACGGCGCGGCCGCGGGCCGCCGCCTCGCCCAGGCTGATCGCGGTGCCGGAGGGGGCGTCGACCTTGTGCTTGTGGTGCATCTCCAGCACCTCAATGTCGTAATCGGGGCCGAGGATGCCCGCCGCCTGTTCCACCAGCGCCATCAGCAGGGTGACGCCGACGCTGAAATTGGACGCGCGGACGACGGGCACGTGGCGCGCGGCCTTGCTCACCGCCTCTTCCTGCGCGCCCGACAGGCCGGTGGTGCCGCAGACCAGCGCCGCGCCGGCCTGGGCGCAGAGCCGCGCATGCTCGGCGGTGGCGGCCGGGACGGTGAAATCGATCACGGCATCGACCCGCGCGATCATCGGCGCCGGGTCGTCGCCGATGGCGATGCCGAGCTCGGCGAGACCGGCCACGAGGCCCGCGTCGCGGCCCAGCATCGGATGGCCCGGCCCCTCGGTCGCACCGCCGACGGCACAGCCCGGCGTCTCCGCGATCTGGCGCAGGATCATCTGTCCCATGCGCCCGCCGGCGCCGACCACGCCGATGCGTAACGGTTCGACCATCGCGTTTCCCCTTGTTTCGTTTCCGCCCCCGAGAGCGGGGCGGCGCCTGCGCGTTTCGGATTTATGCCCGGGGAGATGCGCGGATCAAGTCCGCGCATGACGGCCTTCGGGTCCCGACCGGGCCCGACCCGGCCGGCGCCGCGGGCCCGGGGCGATGCGGACGGTCCTAATTCTTCTCCGTCAAATCTTCCCAGAACTCCTTGATCTTGGAGAAGAAACCGTTCGACTGCGGGCTGTGGCCGTCATTGTCCTCGGCCAGCTTGGACAGCAGATCCTTCTGCTTGCGCGACAGGTTCACCGGGGTCTCGACCTGGACCTCGACATACATGTCGCCGGTCTGGCGCGAGCGCAGAACCGGCATGCCCTTGGCCTTGAGGCGGAACTGCTGGCCGGACTGGGTGCCCTCGGGGATCGTGACCTTGGCGCGCTTGCCGTCGACGCCCGGCACCTCGATCTGGCCACCCAGCGCCGCCGTGGTCATCGGGATCGGCACGCGGCAGAAGATGTCGGCGCCCTCGCGCTCGAAGATGCGGTGCGGCGCCACCGACAGGAAGATGTAGAGATCGCCCGAGGGCGCGCCGCGCAGGCCCGCCTCGCCCTCATTGGCGAGGCGGATGCGGGTGCCGTCCTCGACGCCCGGCGGAATATCGACCGCCAGCTTCTTTTCCTTCTGCTGCCGGCCGGTGCCGTGGCAGGAGCGGCAGGGATTCT
>JBFWNZ010000198.1:0-7084 GCA_050250795.1 Alphaproteobacteria bacterium
TTCAGCACCATGGCCCGCGCGATGGCGATGCGCTGGCGCTGGCCGCCGGAGAATTCGTGCGGGAAGCGGTGGCGGCTGGCCGGATCCAGCTTCACCTCCTCCAGCGCCTGCACCACCAGCGCGTCGCGCTCGGCCGCCGACGCGCCGATATCGTGCACGGCCAGCCCCTCGCCCACGATCTGCCCCACCGTCATGCGCGGGCTGAGCGAGCCGTACGGGTCCTGGAACACCACCTGCATCTCGCGCCGCAGCGGCCGCATCGCGCCGCCCGACAGGTCGTGGATGTCGCGCCCGGCGAAGCGGATATCGCCGCGGCTGTGCTCCAGCCGCAGCAGCGCCATCGCGAGCGTGGTCTTGCCCGAGCCGGATTCGCCGACCACGCCCAGCGTCTGGCCGGCGCGGATCGTCAGATCCACCCCGTCCACCGCGCGGATATGGTCGACCGTGCGGCGCAGCACGCCCTTGCGGATCGGGAACCACACCTTCACGCCGTGCCCCTCGATCACCGTCGCGCCGTCCGGGGGCGGCGGCTTGCTGCCGCTGGGCTCGGCCTCGATCAGCCGCCGGCTGTAGGGGTGCTGCGGGTCGGCGAGGATGGACGCGGCGGGCCCGGTCTCGACGATCCGGCCGCCCTGCATCACCGCCACCCGGTCGCCCAGCTTGCGCACGATGCCGAGATCGTGGGTGATGAACAGCATCGCCATGCCGAACCGCGCCTGCAAGTCGCGCAGCAGCTTCAGGATCTGCGCCTGGATGGTCACGTCCAGCGCGGTGGTCGGCTCGTCGGCGATCAGCAGGTCGGGCTCGTTGGCCAGCGCCATGGCGATCATCACGCGCTGGCGCTGCCCGCCCGACAGCTCGTGCGGATAGGCGCCCAGCCGGCGCTCCGGCTCGCGGATGCCGACCAGATGCAGCAGCTCCAGCACCCGCGCCCGCACCGCCGCGCCGCTCAGCCCCTTGTGCAGCACCAGCGTCTCGGCGATCTGCTTCTCCACGCTGTGCAGCGGGTTGAGCGAGGTCATCGGCTCCTGAAAGATCATCGCGATGCGGTTGCCGCGCACCCGGCGCAGCGCCGCCTCGCCCGCGCCCAGCAGCTCGGTCCCGGCGAAGCGGATCGAGCCCGAGGGGTGCGAGGCGACCGGATAGGGCAGAAGCTGGAGGATCGACAGCGCCGTCACCGATTTGCCCGAGCCCGATTCGCCGACCAGCGCCAGGGTCTCGCCGCGGTCGAGCGTGAAGGACACGTTCTGCACCGCATCCACCGCGCCGTCGGGCGTGGCGAAACGGACGGACAGGTTCTCGACCTGAAGCAGCGGTGTTTGCTCGGCCATCGCGATGCTCCTCAGCGTTCCGTCTTGCGCGGGTCGAAGGCGTCGCGCACCGCCTCGCCGATGAACACCAGCAGCGACAGCATGATCGCGATGGTGAAGAAGGCGGCGATGCCCAGCCACGGCGCCTGAAGGTTGTTCTTGCCCTGGGCCAGCAGCTCGCCCAGCGACGGCGAGCCCGGCGGCAGGCCGAGGCCGAGGAAGTCGAGCGCGGTCAAGGTCGTCACCGACCCCGAGGCGATGAAGGGCAGGAAGGTCAAGGTCGCCACCATGGCGTTGGGCAGCAGATGGCGGCGCATGATCGTGGCGTCGCCCACACCCAGCGCGCGCGCCGCCTTCACATACTCGAAATTGCGCGCGCGCAGGAACTCCGCCCGCACCACCGCCACCAGGGTCGTCCAGCTGAACAGCACCATCAGCCCCAGCAGCCACCAGAAATTCGGCGACACCACGCTGGCCAGGATGATCAGCATGAACAGCACCGGCATGCCGTTCCAGATCTCGATCAGCCGCTGCCCGATCAGATCGACCTTGCCGCCGAAATAGCCCTGCACCGCGCCGACCGCGACGCCGATGACCGAGCTGACCAGGGTCAGCGCCAGGCCGAACAGCACCGAGATGCGGAAGCCATAGATCAGCCGCGCCATCACGTCGCGCGCCTGGTCGTCGGTGCCCAGCCAGTTCTGCGCGCTGGGCGGCGAGGGTGCCGGCTGCGGCAGGTCGCGGATATGGGTGTCGTAGCGGTACGGGATGGGCGGCCACAGCATCCAGCCGTCCTTGGCGGCGATCAGCTCCTCGACATAGGGGTCGGAATAGACCGCCTCGGTCGCGAAATCGCCGCCGAAGGTCGTCTCGGGGTAATAGACCAGGAAGGGCGCATAGAAGCCGCCGTCGTAGCGCACCAGCAGCGGCCGGTCGTTGGCCAGCAGCTCGGCGAACAGCGACAGCACGAACAGCGCCAGGAACAGCCACAGCGACCAGTAGCCGCGCTTGTTGGCGCGGAAGTTGCGCAGGCGGCGCCTAGTCAGCGGGGTCGGCGTGAGGATTCCCATGGGTCAGCCGCGACTCTCGAAGTCGATGCGCGGATCGACCAGGGTGTAGACGACGTCGCTCACGATATGCATCAGCAGGCCCAGCAGCGTGAAGAAGAACAGCGTGCCGAACACCACCGGATAGTCGCGGTTCATCACCGATTCGAAGCCCAGCAGCCCGATCCCGTCGAGCGAGAAGATCACCTCGATCAGCAGCGCCCCGGTGAACAGCATGCCGACGAAGGCGGCCGGGAAGCCCGCGATCACGATCAGCATGGCGTTGCGGAACACATGGCCGTACAGCACCTGGCGCTCGGTCAGCCCCTTGGCGCGCGCGGTGGTGACGTATTGCTGGTGGATCTGGTCCATGAACGAGTTCTTGGTCAGCATCGTCAGCCCGGCGAAGCCGCCGATCACCAGCGCCGCCACCGGCAGGGTCATGTGCCAGAAATAATCCAGGATGCGCATCGGCCAGCTGAGGTCGTACCAGTTGTCCGAGGTCAGCCCGCGCAGCGGAAACCAGTCGAGATAGCGGCCGCCCGCGAACACCACGATCAGCAGGATCGCGAACAGGAAGCCCGGCACCGCATTACCCACGATCACCACGCCGCTGGTCCAGGCATCGAAGCGCGAGCCGTCGCGCACCGCCTTGACGATGCCCAGCGGGATCGAGATCAGATAGATCAGCAAGGTGCTCCACAGGCCCAGCGAGATCGACACCGGCAGCTTCTCGATCATCAGATCGACCACCGGCCGGCCGCGGAAGAAGCTGCTGCCGAAATCGAAGCGGATATAGTTCCACAGCATCAGCAGGAAGCGCTCATGCGGCGGCTTGTCGAAGCCGAACTGGCGCTCCAGCTCGGCGATGAAGGCGGGGTCCAGGCCCTGGGCGCCGCGATACTTGCCGGCGGGCTCCGAGGCCGTGCCCCCGCCGGGGCGCGGCGCGCTCTGGTTCGCCGAATCGCCCTGGGCCGAGCCGGTGAAGCGCGTCGTCGCATCGACCGCCTTGCCGCTCAGCTCGGCCAGCACCTGCTCGATCGGCCCGCCCGGCGCCACCTGCACGATGACGAAATTGGCCAGCATGATGCCGAGCAATGTCGGCACGATCAGCAGCAGCCGGCGGACCAGATAGGCGGTCATTGGCCGCCGGCCCGCCGCCGGTGCAGCCGCGACGCCAGCTCCGGATCGACCCACCAGGCCATGAACTGCATGCCCTGGGTCGGGGTCTCGGCGGGATGGCCGAACATGTCCCAGTATGCGACGCGGTCGACCGGGGTGTACCAGTTCGGGATGACGATGAACGACCATTGCAGCACCCGGTCCAGCGCACGCGTACGCTGCACCAGGCTCTCGCGGGTCGGCGCGGCGATGACCAGCTCGATCAGCTGGTCCAGCACCGGGCTGGCGATGCCCGACAGGTTGCGGCTGCCCTCGCGCGCGGCGGCCTCGCTGCCCCAATAGTCGCGCTGCTCGTTGCCCGGCGACAGCGACTGGCCCCAGCCGGTCACCACCATGTCGAAATCGTATGTCGCGACCCGCTGCTGGTACTGCGCCGAATCGACCACCCGCACCGAAGCCTGCACACCCAGCCGCTCCAGATTGCGCACGAAGGGCAGCGTGATGCGCTCGAACAGCGGCTGCACCAGCAGGATCTCGAAGCGCATCGGCTGGCCGGTCGCGCTATGCGTCAGCACCCGCGTCTTGGGGTCCACCGCCCAGCCCGCGTCGTTCAACATCTGCTGGGCGATGCGCAGATTGGGGCGGATATTGCCGCTGCCGTCGGTCTCGGGCGGCCGGTATTCGGTGGTGAACACCTCCGGCGGCAGGCGGTCGCGGAAGCGCTCCAGAATCGCCAGTTCCTCGCCCTGCGGCAGCCCCTCGGCCGCCAGTTCGGAATTCTCGAAGAAGCTGCGTGTGCGGGCATACTGGCCGTAGAACAGCGTCTTGTTCGACCATTCGAAATCGAAGGCATAGGCCAGCGCCGCGCGCACCTTGGGGTCCTGGAACACCGGGCGTCGCAGATTGTAGGCGAAGCCCTGCATTCCGGCGGAGCGGTCGTTGTCCAGCTCCTCCTTCTTCACCAGCCCCTGCTGCACGGCGGCGAAATCGTACTGCGTCGCCCAGTCCTTGGACGAGTTCTCGGCGCGGAAATCCACTTGGCCCGCCTTGAACGCCTCCAGCAGCACCGTGGTGTCGCGATAGTACTCGTACTGGATGAGGCCGAAATTGTTGGTGCCCTTGCGCACCGGCAGGTCGCGGCCCCAATAGTCGGCGACGCGCTCATAGGTGACCGAGCGGTTGGTGTCGAAGGATTCGATGCGGTACGGCCCGCTGCCCAGCGGCGGCTCCAGCAGCGGCTCGTCGAACTTGCGCCCCGCCCACCAATGCTTCGGCAGCACCGGGATCTGGCCCAGGATCAGCGGCAGCTCGCGGTTGTCGCCCGGCTTGAAGGTGAAGCGCACGGTCAGCGGCCCCTCCTTCTCCACCTTGTCCACGCTGCCGTAATAGGCGCGGTAGAAGGGCGCGCCCTTGGTCAGCAAGGTCTCGAAGGTCCAGATCAAATCGTCGGCCGTCACCGGCTTGCCGTCGTGCCAGCGCGACTCCTTGCGCAGGGTGAAGCGCACCCAGGAGCGATCGGCCGGCGTCTCCACCGTCTCGGCCAGCAGCCCATATTCGGAGAAGGGCTCGTCGGCCGCGTTCTCCATCAGCGTGTCGTAGATCAGTGAAGCGCCCGCCGCGTCGCGCCCCTTGATGATGAAGGGGTTGAAGCTGTCATAGCCGTCCAGCGCGCCCAGCTTGATCGTCCCGCCGATGGGCGCGTTCGGGTTCGCATAGTCGAAATGCTTGAAATCGGCCGGGTATTTCGGATCGCCATGCATCGCGATGCCGTGGCCCCGCACCGGCTCGGCCGCGTGCGATGGCGCAACAGCCGCCCACAATGCCAGCAAGACCCCGATGCACCGCCAGCCCGATCCCGTCATCCCGTCGCTCCTTCCGGTGAACCCAACGCCCGAGTGTACCGATTTGCATCATAAGGTGTCATTCCCGCGAACGTGGGAATCCAGGGCGAACGGCAAGGCCCCGCCCAGGCGCCCCGGTGCCCACGAACGGCAGGACGTGCCGCTGGCCGAAGCGTCGTGCCGCTGGCCCCTGGATTCCCGCATGCGCGGGAATGACAGTTTTAGGAACCCGCCCGCCCCTCCGCGGTCATTCCCGCGAAAGCGGGAATCCAGGGCGAACGGCAAGGCCCCGCCCAGGCGCCCCGGTGCCCACGAACGGCAGGACGTGCCGCTGGCCGAAGCGTCGTGCCGCTGGCCCTGGATTCCCGCGTTCGCGGGAATGACACCGAGTGGAGGGGCGTCAACCGCCAATCAGCCGCAGCGCCGCGGCGTGCAGCGCCGGGCTCGCCGCGGCCAGGACATGGCCGTCGGACGCCATGCCCAGCGGGCGGCCGGCCCAGTCGGAGGTGACGCCGCCGGCGCCTTCGACCACCGGGATCAGCGCCATGTAGTCGTGCGGCTTCATCGTCGCATCGACGCACAGCCCGGCATGGCCCGAGGCCAGCAGCCCGTAGCCGTAGCATTCGGCGCCGAAGCGGGTGAAGCGCACGCCCGCCGACAGCCGGGCGAAGCGCGCCGGGTCGCCGTCGTGGAGGAACATGTCGGGATGGGTGGCGTAGAGCGCGACCCGCTTCGGGTCCGTCTCGGCCGTGGTGCGCACCGGCGCGCCGTTCAGCGTGGTGCCGTGGCCGGCGGCGCCCAGCCAGCGCTCGCGCGAGATCGGCTGGTCGATCGCGCCCAGGATCGGGCGGTCGCGCCGCGCCAGTGCGATCAGGGTGCCGAACACGGCGAGCCCCGTCATGAACGCCTTGGTGCCGTCGATCGGGTCGAGCACCCAGAGATACTCGGCCTCGCCTCGCACGACGCCGTATTCCTCGCCCCAGATGCCGTGGTCGGGGAATTCGGCCTCGATCATTGCCCGCATCGCCGCCTCGGCCTCGCGGTCGGCGGCGGTGACGGGGCTGGAATCGGGCTTGTCGTCGGCGGCGATACCCAAGCGGAAATAGCGCCGCGCGATGTCGCCCGCCGCATCGGCCATGCGCCCGGCCAGATCGACGAACGCGGCCGGGCAGGTCTCGGTCATGGGGCGCCGATCAGGGCAGCGGCTGGGGGCTGGCGCTCAGGCTGCGCAGATAGGCGATGACGTTCGCCCGGTCCTCGGCCTTGGCGAGGCCCGCGAAGGTCATCTTGGTGCCCTTGGCGAAGGATTGCGGCTTGTGCAGGAAGGTGTTCAGGTCCTCATAGGTCCACGACCCTTCCTTGCCCTGCAGCGCGGCGGAATAGGAGAAGCCGGCATGGCTGGCGATGTCGCGGCCGACCACGTCGTGCAGGTTCGGCCCGACCTTGTTGGCGCCGCCCTCCTCGGGGGTGTGGCAGGCGACGCATTTCTTGAACACCGCCTCGCCCGCGGCCGGATCGGCCGAGGCCAGCATCGGCCCGATCGGCTCCAGCGCCGCCGGCTCGCCGCCGCCCGCCGCCGCGCTGGGGGCCGGCAGGCCCTCGGCGATGGCATAGGCATGCTGCTCAAGATGGACCTTGGGATGATAGATGAAGTGGGTCACGAATCCGGCCGTCATTGCCAGCAGGCCCGCACCGATCACCGCTGCGGCGACCTTGTTGAGAAACAACGGATCGGACCCCATTGCGTACCCCTTCCGACTGCGTT
>JBFWNZ010000199.1:0-7084 GCA_050250795.1 Alphaproteobacteria bacterium
TCACGTTGTTGCGCTTGCCCTTGAGGTCGCGGCCGACCGCGAAGCCCAGCGCCGCCGAGATCGAGGTCGAGGAATGCGCCGCCCCGAAGGGGTCGAACACGCTCTCCGCGCGCTTGGTGAAGCCCGACAGCCCGCCGCCCTGGCGCAGCGTGCGGATGCGGTCGCGCCGCCCGGTCAGGATCTTGTGCGGATAGCATTGATGCCCGACATCCCAGATCAGAATGTCGTCGGGCGTGTCGAACACGTAATGCAGCGCGACCGTCAGCTCGACGACGCCCAGACCGGCCCCGAGATGACCGCCCGTCTTCGACACCGCGTCGATCGTCTCAAGCCGAAGCTCGTCGGCAACCTGACGCAATTCCTTTTCGCCCAACCCGCGAAGGTCGGACGGCACCTTGATCCGGTCCAGCAACGGTGTCTGCGGCGCCACGATGCTCTCCTTCGCAACCCCAGAAATCAGTACGGCCCCGCCCGGCAGATTAGCACTCGGCCACACTAAATCATGCCGTAACGCGAGGATACGGCATGCAAACGGGAATGATCGTTTGTACCGGTACCGCTCCGCAGGGGCAAGGTTGGACCTGTGCGCTAGCGGCTTTCCGCACCCGCCTGGATGCGGCCTTTCCATACGCCGCCACGGCCGAGCCAGTGCCGTCTTGCCGAATCGAAGGTCATCAGCGTGTACAAGATGCCCGCCACCGGAAGCAGGAACGCCATCGGCAATGGCTGTCCGTAACGCCGCAGCGTTGGGGCATAGGAAACGGCCATCAGCAGCCATGCGCAGGCGCCGCTTAGGGCCGCCACACTGTTGCCGTGCAGGGGCAAGGACAGCGCGAGGAGGGGCGGCAGCAGGTAGAGCAGGATCATGCCGAGCAGCGTGCCGGTCAGCAGCAGGGTCGAATGGCGTAGTTGGGTGAAGGCACTGCGCGCAACCATGTCCCAGATTTCGCCCAATCCGCGATAGGGGCGAAGGCTGATGGCGTCATCCGACAGTCCCAGCCAGAGCCGGCCCCCGCGGCTCTTGACCAGGGTGGCCAGCGCGCAATCGTCGATCAGGGCATCGCGAATCGGCGCCAGCCCGTCCAAGCCGTCCAGGAAGCGTCGCCGCAGAAGCATGCATCCTCCTGCTGCGGCTGCCGTCTTGCGCCGCGGATCGGCCGCCCAGCGGAACGGATAGAGCTTGGCAAAAAAGAAGACGAAGGCTGGAATCAGCAACCGTTCCCATAACGACTGGCAGTGCAGGCGGACCATCAGCGAGACCATGTCGAAGCGGTCCGTTCCGGCCTGGGCGACCAGCCGCCGCAGGCCATCGGCGGGATGAGCGATGTCGGCATCCGTGAACAGAAGAAAATCCGGCGACCGGCCGGGCGTTTCGGGCATGGCGAGCAGGCCTTGCTGCATCGCATGCACCTTGCCGACCCAACCCGAGGCTCGTGCCGCGGCGGACACGATCGTCAACCGGTGCGCATATCCCGACGCCGTACCGGCAGTCCTTGCTGCATCGCCGGTTCCGTCGGTGCTGTGATCGTCGACCAGGATGACGTGAAGCCGGCCCGGATAGTCCTGAGACAGCAGCGAACGAAGGCTGACCGGCAATACGTCGGCTTCGTTGCGGGCCGGAACGATGGCGGTCACGGATGGCCAGCCGTCCGGCGCGGGCGGGCTTCCCGCGAGCGTTTCGGATTGGCGCCAGAATCCCCCGCGGAAGGACAGCAGCCACAACCATGCGAGCAAGGCCGCGACACCGGCCCATGTCAGCAGATCCACAGGGCTGCCGGTCACCGGAAGAGGGACCGTGCCGCACCGCGCAGGCAGCACCAGAGGAAGGCAGCCTTGCCGAGTTCGACACGTCCCGCGATGGGATCGCGGCGTCGCAGCATGTCGGTCAGGCGTTCGGCGATTACGACGATGGCGGAGGATTCCATGGCAAGCCGCCGGCTTCTGAGGGAGGGCGGCAGCAGTCGTGCTTGCGCGAGCAGACGCTCCACGCCATCCAGACAGCGGTCCAGAACGCGGCGCATCGCGGGGCTGGCGGTATCTGCATCGAGGTCCGCGATGCCGGCACCGGCCTCCGTCATCCAATCCATCGGCAGGTACACTCTGTCGAGGCTCTGGTAGTCGCCCTTGCAGTCCTGAAGATGATTGATGATCTGGAGTGCGTTGCAGAGCGCGTCCGCTGCCGGATAGCCGGCGCGCGACTCCTCGTGCAGATCCAGGAAATAGCGTCCGACCGGCGCGGCGGACCGGTCGCAATACGAGATCAATTCTCCCCAGTCCGCATAGCGGTTCTTCACGGCGTCCTGCTTGAACGCCGAGATCAGGTCGAGGCAATGCTGCGTGGTGATCCCCGCTGCATGCAGGCTGTTGCGGATCGCGATGCCTTTTGCATAGGCCGGATCGTTCGTCTCGCCCTGGATCGCCTGCGCGAAACCTTCAAGCCGGGACAGTTTGTCCTCGGGCGGGAGTGCCGGATTATCCGCGATGTCGTCGATAGCGCGGGCATAGGCATAGAAAAGTGCGATATGCGGCCGCAGCCGCGCCGGCAACAATAAGGAGCCGACGGGAAAATTCTCGTCGCTGGAACCTTTCCCGGATGGGGTTTCGGCGAGCTTTCCCACGGCGCTGGTCATGGCATCGGTCCTCCTGCGCCCGTCATATCGCTCTGCGGCCGTGGCGGCAACCGGCGCAACATCGGGGAGACGTCACGGAAGTTTCGCTTTACAGCCCCTTGCAGCCGCGCTACCGGCAGGCCATCGTTTCATAATTGTCTCCGGCCCGTTCGGCGTGACGTGCGGCCGGCTAGGGGACAAAACCGAGTGTGTGCAGGGGGCAATCGCCGCCCTGTACCGGGCTTGAGGGTCGGACCATGACAGCGACGAGCAATCCGTATCTGGCGCCGCGCCGCAAGTCGGTCGGCGTGCATGTGGGCAAGGTTCTGGTCGGCGGCAGTGCACCCGTCGTCGTGCAGTCGATGACCAATACGGATACGGCCGACGCCGAGGCGACGGCGAAGCAGGTGGTCGATTTGGCGCGCACCGGGTCGGAGATCGTGCGTATCACGGTGGATCGCGAGGAGGCGGCGCAGGCCGTGCCGCACATCCGCGACATGATCCGCATGCGCGGCGTCGACGTGCCCTTGGTCGGCGACTTCCACTACATCGGCCACATGCTGCTGACCAAGTATCCGGATTGCGCCGAGGCGCTGGACAAGTACCGGATCAATCCCGGCAATGTCGGCTTCCGCGAGAAGAAGGACGTGCAGTTCTCGACCATGATCGAGGTCGCGCTGAAGCACGACAAGCCGGTCCGCATCGGCGTCAACTGGGGCAGCCTGGATCAGGAACTGATGGCCCAGATGATGGACGAGAACGGCAAGCTGGCGAAGCCGCGCGAGGCGCAGGACGTCATGCATGCGGCTCTTGTGGAATCCGCCATCGGCAGCGCCCAGCGCGCCGAGGCGCTGGGCATGTCGCGGGACAAGATCATCCTGTCCTGCAAGGTCAGCGAGGTGCAGAGCCTGATCGCGGTTTATACCGAACTGGCCAAGCGCGATGACTACTGCCTGCATCTCGGCCTGACCGAGGCGGGGATGGGATCGAAGGGCATCGTCGCGTCGACGGCGGCTCTTTCCGTGTTGCTGCAGCAGGGCATCGGCGACACCATCCGTGTCTCCCTGACGCCGGAACCGGGCGGCGACCGGACCCGTGAGGTGGTGGTCGCCCAGGAAATCCTGCAGACGATGGGACTTCGCTCGTTCAATCCGCTGGTCACGGCCTGTCCGGGCTGCGGCCGCACGACGAGTACCGTCTTCCAGGAACTGGCCGGCGACATTCAGGGCTATGTCCGGACGATGATGCCGGAATGGCGCGAAAAGTATCCGGGCGTGGAAGCGCTTCAATTGGCCGTCATGGGCTGCATCGTGAATGGCCCCGGAGAGAGCAAGCACGCCGATATCGGCATCAGCCTGCCCGGTACGGGCGAGGAGCCGGCGGCACCCGTATTCATCGACGGCAAGAAGGTGACGACCCTGCGGGGCAAGGGGCTGGCGGATCAGTTCAAGAAGATCGTCGACGACTACGTCATGGCGCGTTATGGCGATGGCGGCGAGGATCGGCGGGCCGCAGCCGGTGACTGAACGTCCCGCGGCACAGGATGCCGCTAAGCCTGTCGAGACCGGAATGGCGTTCGAGATGGAGCCGGGGAAGAGCCTCGGCTATCTGGTCCGCGATACGAACCGGCTGCTGAGCCGAAGCTTGGCCGCGGAAATTGCGGTCGCGGGCGTCGGGATCGGGCAATGGTATTTCCTGCGCATCCTGTGGGAAGAAGACGGCCTGACCCAGCGCGAACTTAGCCAGCGCGTCGGCATGATGGAGCCGACGACGGTCACGGCCCTCAATGGCATGGAGAAGGCCGGGCTGATCAGCCGCGTCCGGAACGTCGAGGATCGCCGTAAGGTCAACGTCTACCTGACGGCGAAGGGGCGGGCGCTCAAGGCCGAGTTGCTGCCACGGGCGGCGGAAGTCAACGCGCGCGCCGCGGCGGACCTGACGCCGGACGAGATCGACACGCTGCGGCGCCTGCTGACGAAGGTGAAGACCCGGCTTGCCCAGAGCGAGACCTAGCGCCGCTACTTGGCGATCTCTTTCATGGGGATCGCTTCATCCGCAAGAATGCTTGGATCGATCCGTGCCGCCAGGGCGATCAGGCGGCGGATGAAACGCATGTCGCGGCCGCGGTTGACCGTCTGCGCACCGACGACCGCGCCCTCGCGAAGCTGGAACAGGGCGAAGCCGTCCCGGCCGGTCGGGTCGCCGCGGAAAACCGTCTCGTCCCAGCGATCCGGAGCGCCCGCGATCTGAAGGTTGGCATCGAACTGATCCGACCAGACCCAGGGATGCTCCGAGTAGGGTTGCAGGTCGCCGAGCATCGAACGGGCCGCAGCCGCGGCCTGGTTCTGGGCGTTCTGCCAGGATTCCTGGCGCAGATGCCGGCCGAGTATCGGATTGAAGGCGTAGGCGTTGTCGCCGGCCGCGAAGATGTCCGGGACGGAGGTCCGGCAATATTCGTCGACGACGATGCCGTTCTCGACCGCTAGACCGGCAGCGGACGCGATCTCCATTTCGGGATGAATGCCGACCCCGACGACGGCGAGGTCGACCGGCAGAGACACTCCGTTCGCATCGACAATACGTTCGACGCTCTCGCTGCCTTCGAAGCGAGCCAATCCCGTCCCGAGATGGATATCGACGCCACGATCCGAATGCAGCGCCAGAAAGGCTGCTGAAACGGCGGGCTCTACGGCACGCGCCATCAGACGGTCGGCCGCCTCCAGGACGGTGACATGGGCGCCGCGGAGTTTGGCGCTTGCGGCGACTTCCAGGCCGATGAAACCGCCGCCGATGACGGCTACTCGCACGCCCGGTTGAAGCTTGGGTTCGAGTGCATGGCTGTCGTCCAAGGTCCGGAGATAGTGGATGCCGGGGAGGTCGCTTCCGGGCAAATCCAGGCGCCGCACGCGACCGCCTGTGGTCAGCAGCAGCCGGTCGTAGGACAAGACCGTTCCCCCCGCCAGGGTAATGGTCCGGCTCTTGGGATCGAGGGCAACCGCGGTCTCGCCGAGATGGAGCGTCACGCCCTGGGCGTCGTACCAGTCGCGGTCCTTGATCGGGCGGAAGGTCATGCCCGGCCGGGCCTGGAGGAGTTCCTTGGACAGGGGCGGCCGCTCGTAGGGCAGGTGCGGTTCCTGGCCGATCAGATCGATGCTGCCGCGATAGCCCAGCGCACGGAGGGCCAAAACCGCAGCCCCGCCAGCATGGCCGGCGCCGACGATCACAATCCGTTCAGGTGTCGACATTCATTCATCTTTGCAAGGGTTTATGAGGTGTGTCCGGATCGCTCGCGACCTTGACCGGAACGATAGCGCTATGCTAGCGTCAGGCAAAATAAATAGATATCTAAGCAAATCGCGTTGCGACGATCCGACGGCTCCGGCAAGCCTAGCCGCAGCGTCCGGCCGTCACAACGAAGGCTTGCGGGAGGGCGGGCGAGTCGCCACGCTTTCCATCATAAGAACGAGGTTCGGGAGGACGCCATGGCGGTCATGGAGAGCGACAATCTGACGCCGCGCCGCTGGGATGCGGGATACTCGCGTGTGCCGTTCTGGCTCTACAGCGATCCCGATATCTATGCACGGGAGATGGAGACGATCTTCTGCGGCCGCAGTTGGGCTTATGTCGGCCTGGAGGCGGAAATCCCCAATCCCGGCGACTTCAAGCGCAGCTGGGTGGGCGACCGACCGGTGATCGTGACCCGCGATGCCGAAGGCGGCGTGAATGTCGTGGTAAACCGATGCGCGCATCGTGGCGTGCAGTTCTGCCGCCAGCCTCTGGGTAACGCCAAGGAGTTCACCTGCCCGTACCACCAGTGGGTCTACGACCTGAAGGGCAACCTGCTCGGCGTTCCGTTCCGCCGCGGGGTCAAGCGCCAGGGCGGAATGCCGGAGGATTTCAAGCGCGAGGAGCATGGCCTTACCAAGCTCAAGGTCCATACGCGCGGCGGCGTGATCTTCGCGTCCTTCCGCGAGGATGTTGAACCCTTCGAGGACTTTCTCGGCGAGACGATGCTGGAATATTTCGACCGCGTGTTCGACGGTCGGCCGCTCAAGGTCCTGGGCTATTCGCGCCAGCTCATCCCGAGCAACTGGAAGCTGATGTTCGAGAACATCAAGGATCCGTACCATGCGAGCCTGCTGCATGTGTTCCTGGTGACGTTCGGCCTGTTCCGGGCCGATACGCCGTCGGCGGTGAAGATGGACCGCTCGGGCCGCCATGCCGTGCTGCTGGCCATGAAGGGCGAGCAGAAACACACGGACGCCACTGCCGACATGCGCAATCTGCGTGAGGATTTCCGGCTGAACGATGCCCGGTTGCTCGATCCCGTCCGCGAGTTTCAGGGCGATACCACGGTCTGCATGCAGACCCTCTGGCCGAACATCATCATCCAGCAGCAGTCGAACTCGCTTGCCATGCGACAGATCAACCCGCGCGGGCCGGGCAAGTTCGAACTCGCCTGGACCTTCATCGGC
>JBFWNZ010000200.1:0-7079 GCA_050250795.1 Alphaproteobacteria bacterium
CGAGTTGGTGGCGGGGGCACGGGTCGAGGTGGCGCCCTACAAGCGCGATCCGGCCGATTTCGTGCTGTGGAAGCCGAGTTCGGACGATCTGCCTGGCTGGGACAGCCCCTGGGGGCGCGGCCGGCCGGGCTGGCACATCGAATGCTCGGCGATGAGCGAGAAGTATCTGGGGCCGGCCTTCGACATTCATGGCGGCGGGCTGGACCTGATCTTCCCGCATCATGAAAACGAGATCGCGCAAAGCTGCTGCGCGCATGACGAGCGGCACGGCTTCGCGAAATACTGGATGCATAACGGCCATCTGATGGCCGAGGGCGAGAAGATGTCGAAGTCGCTCGGCAACTTCTACACCGTCCACGACCTGCTGGCCGAGTTCTCGGGCGAGGCGATCCGTCTCGCCCTGCTGCAGACGCATTACCGCCAGCCGCTGGATTTCACCAAGGACAAGCTGCGCGAGGCGAAGGGACGGCTCGACCGGCTCTATCGCGCGTTGGAGCGGGTGGAAGGGGCGGCGGAGCCCGAAGGCGGGTCGCTCGACGGTACGGAGCCTTTCGCGGCGGCGCTGTTCGACGACCTGAACACGCCGCTGGCGATCAGCCACCTCGACGCGCAGGCCCAGGCGGTGCTGGCCGGGGATGCGGGCGCGGCGGCGACCTACCGCGCGAATGCGCGGCTGCTGGGGCTGCTGGGCCAGCCTTCCGCGACATGGTTCCAGGGCGATGTGCAGGATGCCGACGCGGCGCGGATCGAGGGGCTGATCGCCGACCGCAAGGCGGCGCGCAAGGCCCGCGACTTCGCCGAGGCCGACCGCATCCGCGACGCGCTGGCCGCCGAGGGTATCCTGCTTGAGGACAAGCCGGGCGAAACGGTCTGGCGCCGCGCCTAAGCGGGCTCCGGCGGACCTTTCAGTTCGACCGTGTTGCCTTCTGGATCGTCGACATAGATCGACGGGCCGTAACCCTCCGCGCCGTAGCGGCGCTTGGGCGCGTCGGCGGCGAAGCCGTTCGCCGCCAAGTGGGCCAGGATCGCGTCGGGATCGAAGGGGCGCACGGTCAGGCAGAAATGATCCATGTTGCGGCCTTCTGGCGGCGCGGCCGACGCATCGACGAGGTCGATCAGCGCCGTGCCGGCGCGCAGTTGTGTGAGCCGGATGCTCTCCACCACCCGTTCGACGGGACAGCCCAGGACATCGCGATAGAAGGCCAGCATCCGCGGCAGGTCGCGGCAGCGGATCACGACATGGTCCAGCCCGCGCATGGCGAAGGGAACGCCGCTCATGCCGCCTCTCCGTCCGGGGCCATGGCCAGGGCGCGCAGGCGATGGATCGCCGCCATCGACAGCAGGACCGAGGCGAGGAACAGGTAGAGGCCCGGTTCCGTGCGGGCATCGGCGAGGCCGCTGGCCTTGACCGAGAACACCACGAGCGCCGCGACGAACACGTCCAGCATCGCCCAGCGCCCGACCCATTCCAGGCGCCGGACCGCCCGTGCGCGGCGCGCGGCGGGTGCGTCGAGCCGCAGCCAAAGCGCGAAGGCGGCCGCCAGCTTGCACAGCGGGAACCCGATGGAAAAGGCGGCGACGGCCAGGGCGACCATGACTTCGCCCTCGGCGAGAAGGCGCAGCACGGCGTCGAGGATGGAGAAGCGGTCGGTGAACAGCCACAGCGACCGCACGCTCAGGATCGGCAGCATCAGGCCCAACGCCAGCAGCGCGAGGCTTGCGAGCATGGCGAATGCCAGGACGGACGGCCGGGACCGCCGCCCTTCGGGTATAGGATGGAGTTGCGGAATCGCTGTGGACATCTGCGCTATCATCGCGTCTCGTTCCTTCCGGTCAAGCGCCGGCCGCTCCTTTCCCCGCGGCCGATTCATCCAAAGAGAGGATTGCAATGCTCAAGGGCAAGACTGCGCTCGTCACCGGGTGCACGGCCGGCCTCGGCTTCGCGACGGTCCGCGAACTGGCCGGCGAAGGCGTGAACGTGATGATGAACGGCTTCATCGAGGCCGATCAGATCGACGCCAAGCGAGCGGCGGTTGAGAAGGAGTTCGGGATCAAGACGGCGTATCACGGCGCCGACCTGACGCAGCCCGACCAGATCGAGGATCTGGTCGCGGCCACGAAGAAGACCTTCGGCTCGGTCGACATCCTGATCAACAACGCCGTTTTCCGGAACTTCGCAAGCATCCCCGAGATGCCGCTGGACGGCTGGAACCGGGCGATGGCGGTCAACGTCACGGCTCCCTTCCTGCTGACCAAGATGGTGCTGCCGCTGATGCGCGAAACGGGCTTCGGCCGCATCGTCAACATGTGCTCGACGATGAGCCTGTTCGCGCAGAAGGACCGTTCGGACTATGTGACGACCAAGACGGCGCTGCTCGGTCTGACCCGCGCCACGGCCTACGAGCTGATGCATGACGACGACATCACCTGCAATGGCGTCTGCCCCGGCTCGATCTACACCTCCTACAGCGGCGGCAAGATCAAGGAGATGGCGGCCAGGGAGGGGATCACCGAGGAGGAGGCGACGAAGATTTTCCTGCAGGGCCGCCAGCCCTCGCTGCGCTTCATCCCGGATCAGCATGTGGCCAAGCTGATCGTCTTCCTGTGCGGTCCGCATGCCCAGATGATCAAGGGCTCGGGCGTCGTCATCGACGACGGCTGGCACGTCACCTGATCCGGACAAGGGACGCCGCCGGGCGGCGTCCCGCGCTTCCAAGGTTGCACCGGACGGCCGGGGCCGGGAGAATGCCCGCCCACCGGTGAGAGGGCCGTGCCATGGCAGAGACCGCCTATTACGATCCATCCGTTTTGCGCGCCTTCACGGCGGCGCTCTTCCAGCGTCACGGCCTGCCCGAGGCCGATGCCGTGCGGGTGGCGGACTGCCTCGTCCACTCGAATCTGCGCGGTCTCGACAGCCACGGCATCGCACGCATCCCCATCTATGCGGAAAGGCTGCGCCGGGGCGTGGTGGCGCCGCGCCCGACCATCACGGTGGAGCGGATGACGCCCGTGGCGGCGCTGGTCGATGGCGGGACGGGCATGGGGTTCCTGGCGGCGACGCGGGCGATGGACGAGGCCATTGCCATGGCGCGCGACTATGGCGTGGGGCTGGTGGGCGTGCGCAACAGCACGCATTTCGGCATGGCCGCCTGTTATGTGCTGCAGGCGATCGAGGCGGGAATGGCAAGCCTCGTCTTCACCAATGCGTCGCCGGCGCTGCCGCCCTGGGGCGGGCGCGCCAAGTTCCTGGGCGCGAGCCCCTTTGCGGCGGGTGCGCCGGCGGGCGAGTCCGGCGTTCCCTTCGTGCTCGACATGGCGATGACCGTGACGGCGCGGGGCAAGCTGCGGCTGGCGGCGCAGCGCGGCGAGCCGATCCCGGAGGGCATGGCGCTGGACGGCGAGGGCAAGCCCACGACCGACGGCATGAAGGCCTTCGAGGGGATCGTGCTGCCCTTCGGCGGCGCCAAGGGGGCGGCCATCGCCATGCTGATGGAGGTCATGGCGGGCGCGATGACCGGCAGCCGCTTTGCCGGCCAGGTCCGCAGCCTCTACGACGATTTTTCGGGGCCCCAGGATGTGGGCCATATGATGATGGCCTTCCGACCGGACCTGTTCATGCCGCTGGCGGAATACCGTCGCCGGATGGATGAACTGGTCGCACAGACCAAGGCACAGCCGAAGGCCGCCGGGTTCGACGAGATCCTGATGGCGGGCGAGCCGGAGACGCGGGCCGAGGCGAAGCGCCTGCGGACGGGAATTCCGGTCACGGGCGATGTTATCGACCGGTTGCGCGAAGAAGCGGATGCGGTGGGGCTGGCCTTTCCTGACGGCACCCCGACACCCCTGAATGGAGAGGAATACCGATGAAGGACATCAAGGTCGCGGTGCTCGACGACTACATGAAGGTCGCACCCAGCTCGGCCGACTGGGCCAGCCTGCCGCCGCATGTGAAGATCGATTTCGTCCACGAGAAGCTGCCGGAAGGGCCGGCGCGGGTCGAGGCGTTGAAGCCCTATGACGTGCTGCTGCTGATGCGCGAGCGAACGCCGCTGCCCAAGGAACTGCTGGAGCAGTTGCCGAACCTGAAATGCATCTGCATGCCGAACATGCACAACCGGATGCTCGACATCGCATATTGCGTCGATCAAGGGATTCCCGTCTGCGGCTCGAACCCGCGCCGGACGCCCACCTTCGAGCATACCTGGACGCTGATCCTGGCATTGGCCAAGAACCTGCTGGCCGATGTCGAGGTCATGCGCAAGGGCGGCTGGCAGACCAATATCGGCATGGAGCTGAAGGACAAGACGCTTGGCGTGATCGGCCTCGGCCGCATCGGCATCGAGGTGGCCGCGGTCGGCCGGGTGTTCGGCATGAAGGTGCTGGCCTGGAGCCAGAACATGACGCGCGAGACGGCCGAGCAGCATGGCTGCATCTATGCCGAGAAGGACGAGCTGTTGAGCCGGTCGGACGTGGTCGTGGTGCAGGTGATCGAGAGCCGCCGCACTCGCGGGATGATCGGCGCGCGCGAGCTGGGCCTGATGAAGCCGACCGCCTTCCTGGTCAATACCGCCCGCGGACCCATCGTCGACGAGGCGGCGCTGATCGAGGCGCTGCGCGAGAACCGCATCGCCGGTGCGGGGCTCGATGTCTACGCCGTCGAGCCGTTGCCGGCCGACCATCCGTTCCGCTCCATGCCGAACGTGATCGCGACGCCGCATGTCGCGGGCTTCACGCGCGAAGACTACGCCGACTGGTATGGCGACATGCTGGAAAGCCTCGCCGCCTGGGTATCCGGCAAGCCGATCCGGATGGTTCAGAAGGGTGAGGGCTTCGTCGCCGTTCGATAGGGAACTGGTCTGTCAGTGCTGGGTGCGCGGGCGGTAGCGGCCGTCCGCAATCCCGGCGAAGAACTCGCCGATCTGGGGATGGTTGACCGGGCCGTTGTCGGAATCGGGTACGAGATTCTGCTGCGACACATATGCCACATAGGTGGTATCGGCGTTCTCGGCCAGCAGATGATAGAAGGGCTGGTCCCGTGCCGGACGGCGGTCGGCCGGGATCGCTTCGTACCATTCCTCGGTATTCGCGAACTCCGGATCGACGTCGAAGATCACGCCCCGGAACGGATAGACCCGGTGGCGGACGATCTGTCCGATGCTGAATTTGGCTTCCTTGCACTGCATAGCGGGTCGGATCGCGTCGCTCTCAAAAGTTAGGCCGCGCGGAAGGGGTGCTTCCGCGCGGCCTGAACCCATATATCGATCCGGATTGTAAGGCAACGCCGCAAGGGCTGCGTTGCCTGCGCGGATCGATCAACGCCAGGCGGGCTTGCCCAGGTTGAGGTCCTCGTCGTCGGTCACGGCGCCGGTCACGGCACCGCCGACGGCACCGATCGCCGCGCCCGCCGCCGGCCCGATACCCGGAAGCGCCCAACCCAGCAGCGCGCCGCCGCCTGCGCCGATGCCTGCGCCGCTCAGTGCGCGATCGCCCTGGTTCGACCCGCAGGCCGTCAGGAGAAGCAGGGCGCCCACCAACGGAATAGCAGTCTTGAGACCAGACATTTCGATCACTCCACGTCGTTAACGAAACTCGGCTACGTGATATGAAGTAATTGCGGCAAATGAATGGCGGGTCAGTGATGACGGTCACATGGTCTTCCGTCGCATTTCCCGCCGCTGCTGGCCGTTGCTTCCTTCACGCTCCGGTTCTGCTGCTCGTTTGTCCGTGGCATCGCATCGTTGCAATGCCGAACCTTTAACGCGGGAGTCCGAAAAAGGGTTCCGTCGCATTGTTGCAATGGCGTGCCTACTCCGTCCGGCCCGACAGGCGCTATGCTGCGCCGGAAACGGACCCAGGGAGGAATGGGCGATGGTGACACTGGAACGGGTGGACCACTTCGTGATGCCGGTCAGCGACCTGCACAAGATCGCGGATTTCTATGTGCGCGTGCTGGGCATGACGAAGGTCGTGATCGGCGACGGGCGGGTCGCGCTGCATTTCGGCCAGCAGAAGATCAACCTGCAGCCCGCAGGCTGGACCGACGGCATGCGGGCGCCGAACCATCTGCCGGCAAGTCAGGATTTCTGCCTGATCACCACCACCCCGATCGACGCGGTGGTGGCGCATCTGACGGCGCAGGGCGTCAAGATCGTCGCCGGGCCCGGTCCCCGGGTCGGCGCGCTGGGAACGATGCGGTCGGTCTATTTCGAGGACCCGGATTACAATCTGGTGGAGATCTCGAACTATGCCGAGGGCGGCGGATGACGGGGGCGGCTTTCTCCCCGCGCCGCCGCGATGGCGGCGCTCTTCGCGTCGGGATCGTCGGCGCGGGGGATATCAGCGCCTATCACCTCACGGCGTGGCAACGGGCGGGGCATGCCGGTTGCGTTGCGGTCTGCGACCGGGACCGCGGCCGTGCCGAGGCGCGTGCGCGGGAATTCGGCATCGACGGTGTGTACGCCGACGCAGGGGCCATGCTGGCCGAGGCCGATCTCGATATTCTCGACATCGCGACCTGGCGCGACAGCCATGCGGCCTTCGTCCGGCTCGGCATCGAGCACGGCGCCGACATCCTGTGCCAGAAGCCGCTGGCACCCAGCCTGGCCGCGGCGGAAGCGCTGGTGGCCGAGGCGGAGGGGCGGGTGCGGCTGATGGTGAACGAAAACCGGCGTTTCCAGCCGCCTTTCCGCCGCATCGGGGCCTGGCTGCGCGAGGGCGCGGTGGGCGATGTGCGTCAGGTCAACATGACGATGCACCGTTCGGGCTACATCGCCGGGCCGGACGGACGCCGGCCGGCCGTGGAGCGCTCGCCGCGCATGGGCACCGAGCCGCGGCTGCTGATCGCCGAGACCTTCATCCACCAGCTGGACGTATTGCGCTGGCTGGTCGGCCCGCTGCGCGTGGTCGCGGCGCGGGGTGCGCGGACCGAGCCGGACATGCCCGGCGAGACCCTGGCGACCGTTCTGATGGAGACGTCGGAGGGTGCGCCGGTGGTGCTGGCCGGCAGCTTCGTTGCGCCCGGCTTCGGGACCGTTGTATCCGACCGGCTGGAATTGATCGGCAGAGATCGGAAGAGCGTC
>JBFWNZ010000201.1:0-7079 GCA_050250795.1 Alphaproteobacteria bacterium
CTTTTCGGCAAGCGCGGCGAGAGCAGGGACGCCCATGACCGCTATGCCAACCAGGAGGTGTCTTTCCTGCTGCAGCGGGTCGAGACGTTCGACGGCATCGCCATCCTCGCCTCCAATTTCCGCGAGTACATCGACGCCGCCTTTGCCCGGCGCTTCGAATCGATCATCCATTTCCCGGTGCCCCGTCCCGAGGAGCGCGCCGAGCTTTGGCGGCGCGGCATTCCGGCCCAGGCGCGGCTCGCCGACGACGTCGATCTCGAGGAGATCGCTCGCGAGCACAAGCTGACGGGCGGCGCCATCATGAATGCCGTCCGCTTCGCCGCCCTCGCCGCTCTTGCCGAAGGCAACCGCCCGATTGGCCGTGTCCATCTTGCCCAGGCCATAAGGCGGGAGCATAACAAGGAGGGGAGGACAGCATGAGACGGGCTGCTACTCCGGCGCCGGCGCCCGAAGCCGGCACCATGGACCGCTCCGGCAAGGCGCAATCAGCGCGGCCGCCCCTCTATGGCCTGAGCTTCGCCGATGGCATGTCCCCGCGATCGGCCGGAGTGCCGCTTGCGCCCTCGGTTCAGAGCCAGATGGCGGCGCGGTTCGGCCGGACATTCGACAGTGTCCGCGTGCATGCCGACGTCGAGGCGGCGAGCCTCGCAGACGGGCTCGGCGCCCGCGCCTATGCGGTGGGATCGTCGATCGTCTTTGGCCGCGGGCAGTACAATCCCGGGAGCCCAGACGGGCAGCGCCTGATCGCCCATGAGCTCACCCACGTCGTGCAGCAGCAAGGCCAGCCCGCGGCGTCCCACGGCAGTGACCGGCTGCCAAGCTCGCCGGGCGATACGGTCGAGCACGAGGCCGAGCGCGTTGCCGGCGCCATCATGCGGGGCGGCGATGCCGGACCCATCCGCGCGCACGCGGCGCCCGGCAGGGCTTATCGTTTTCCTTATGAAACGCGCGGCGTCACTTTCAGCCGCGCAAATATCGCAACCATGGCTGCAGCCAGCTATTGGACGAACCGGACGGGCGATCGCTACGATGTCACTTTCTCGCAGCGGATGCTAAACGACAACGAAGAGCGGGACGCGGTCCTGGCCGGGCTATGGGCGATCAATCCGCCCGCGACGGTCACGGCGCAGACGGTCAGGATCGTGCCGATCGCCGCCCGGCCGCCGCCGCCAGCGGCCGCCGTGCCCGCAACCGCCGGGACGCCGCCACCGCCGGCGCCCGTCGCCCCGCCGGCCCTTCTCTATCGCTTCACCTTCAGCCCGCCGGCGGCCCCGGGAGGCAAGCCGCAGCTCGCATGCGAGCTGATCGGCTTCGGAGCCGGGTCGATCCCGCAGCTCGCGCCGGCGCCGCCGGCAGGTTTCACGGGAACCGCGCTGTCGGCGAACAGCTCGGACTTTCCCAATGGCCGCGATGCCTACTTCAGCAGCCATCCGGAAGAGCTGACCAAGCTGCAGAACTTTCTTGCGACGGCGCCGCCGGCGGTCGACCAGATGCTGACATTGACGACGACGAACAGTTCCGGCGGCGTCACGCACCGGACGCTGGTTCATGTCGTGCGGACGGGGACCGGCACGTCCGTGCAGCTCACCATCGATTATATAGCCGAAGGTGCGACGGAGGCGGTGCAGACGGTGCCGGCGGACTATCGGACGCGCGACGCCGTCGATTTCGAATTCGAGAAACTGCGGCGCACGACGCTCGCCGCCGGCGACCGGCTCGGCACCGTCACCCTGCCGGCCGGGATGCCCGCCAACGAAGTGATTCCGGTGAAGCTCGCCATCCAGGCCTATTTCACCGTCACGCCGCGGCCGGCGCGGAACACCGAAGTGGATGCGATCATCCCGATCGGAAGCGGCTCCACCACGGCGCTCTACCAGCTGCGCTTCGAGGCGCAGAACAATGTCACCGTCACCCGTCTCGGCATTGCCGGAACCGCCGCAGGCGAGATCAATACGCGCCGCATCGATGTGACGCGGGTCAACGGCTTCCCCGGCGCCACGGCGTCGGATGCGTCGCTGCGGACATGGTTCACCAGCCGCTATCCGGGCGCGGCGGCGTTGACCACGCCGCAACCGGCAGCCTCCGGCCCCTCGACCGGCGGAGCGGCGCCGGCCAACCCCAATACGGCGCTCATCGCCGAAATGAACGCCAAGATCAGCGCGGGCGTCGGCGCGCCGACATGGTTCAGCAACAATTACGGGATCACCGTGCTCGACGGCGCTGCGCTGTCGACGCGGCTGCAAACCGTGCATTCGGTCAATGCAACCCTGCTGGGCGACACCAAGGACTTCGATGCGAGCGATTTCACGTCGCTGGAGATCGCCGTTCAGACCCTGTCGACAGCCGATATCGCCAATCTCCGCGGCATCGCCATCGGGCGCAAATCATCGGCTTTCAGCGTCACGTCGACGCCTGCGCCCGCCACGCAATATGGACTGACGCTGTACAGCGGGGCGGGCAGCAGCCTGCAGCGCACCACGGTCTACTTCGATACGATCACCGCTGCCGACAATGTGCTGTTCCGCGGCAGCACCGCGGCCAATGCGCTGCCTGATTCCAGCATGAACATGCTGCACGAGCTTGGGCATGGCACCGGCTACAGCGCCGGCATCGAGGCCGCGTTCAACGCTTGGCGCGCGGCGCATATGGCCCAGGCGCCGGCGCCGACCTGGTATGCGGCCAGCGCCGGCGCCGAGGTATTCCCCGAATTCTACGCCCTGTTCCATACCGATCCGCGGGCGCTCTGCACCAACGCTCCGCAGGTCTATGCCTGGTTCGCGGCCTTGTCCAATAGCGGCACGCCGCCCGCGGCGAACGCGACGTTCCCGGCGCCTACGTGTCCCTGAAGACCGCCACCGCCGGAAGCGACGGCGATAGGCCAGGGCTCGAGCCTCAATCGATGCGCTGCGGCCAGCCCCTGTTGGTGAGCCGCTTCGACCCCGGTATGAAGCAAGTGATGGATTTGAAGCCCACGCAGAAGTCCGCGTTGCAGACTTGGCCGGTGGATGCAAGACGCGTCGGACGGAAGGGCTCGGTGGTAAAGTGCGTCGCTCTGTCGTAGCCCTGCGCCCAGCAGTATGTGTCGGCCGCCTTCTGCCCGCAGAACTTGCCCCAGCTATAGCAGAAATCGAGGCGCGCCTTCCTCTTGTAGGTCGGATTGTCATAGGTGTCTTCGAGCGCGAGCGCCGAAGGGGCCGTCACGCCGCAAACCGCGGCCAGCGTCATGGACGCGAATATACCGGACAGCAATTTTCGTGAGTTCTTCATGATGTTACCTCCACGAAACATGATCCAACGACGGATCTTCAAACACTGGGAGAATAGCATCGCACCGGGCCCCCGCCTGTGGGATTACTCACTCGATAGCCACGCGGCCGGCAATTGCGGCCGGGCCTAAAGATCCAGCGAGGGGAAGCGCCAGCCCTGCGGCAATGACGGATAGGTCGCCAAGCGGGTGAACGATGCGTAGGGACGCTGGTTGTGCTGCGCCACCGCGCGCGGATGGCTGGTGGTCACGTCGTAGTTGCGCGATCCGGCCGGCCCGATCGGCCCGGCGATGTCGGGCGTTGGCTGGCCCGGCCGCTGCGGCGTATGCAGGAAACGCGCCAGCTCCGGCCGCGCGCCGAGCTCCGCTGCCACCGCCCGCTCCACGGCGTTGCCGAAATAAGCCGCCGTCAGCGCCTGACCGGCGCCGGGGCGGCCTCCATTTCACCGGGCTTGAGCCAGGACAGCGCCTCGTCGGGATTGTGCAACAGGCGTGTCGAGACCTCATCGACGACCTGTTGCAGGATTTGCCGTTCCTGCGGCGTCGGCAATGGCCGTTGCGCCTGCGACATTTCCCGCAGGTCCTCGGCATCGACGATGCGCGAGGCCTCGTCGAACCCTTCGTCGGGCAGCCGCTCCTTGCCGGCGAGGGCGGCCTTCGTCTGCGGATCGAGCGTCTGGTCGCCGCCGAGGGCAACGCCTTTATCGGCAAGCTTCTGCTCCAGCGCCGTGGCGAGCCGCTGCGCCGCGGCAGGATCGGTCTCGGCCATCTTGCGGATGCGGCCGAGCGCCTTGCCGACGCCGTCCCGGGTGGCCTTGTTGGCGAGCGGCGCCTCTTCGATCCGCGACAGCCGTGCTTCCAGCAGCGATCCGACCTGGGGCTTGCCGGCCGCCGCCGCGGGCGGACCGGGCTTGCCTTGGCCGGACCCGGCCATGGAGACCCCGCCCGGGTCCCAGGGATCGCCGACGCCGCTCTCCTTGCGTTGCTCGCGCAGCCATTCGTCGACGTTGCTCTTAATGTCCTTGAGCGTCGTGCCCTCGGGATCGAGCGCAACCTTTCGGGAACCCCAGTCTCTGACGAAGTCCTCGAAATCGGGGAAGCTCCTGGTCGCCGGCTTGCCGTCCGGGCCGTGATACGTGATATCGACCTTGATCTTTGTCTTTACCGTGCCGTCGGGCATGACGACCTTTTCGGATGCGACGGTCACCGCGGTATAGCGGCGGCCGCCGCCCGGCAACTCGTGCTCGATGAACGACGTCACTGGCCGGTCGCCGCGGGCCAGGCTGCGGACCTGGCCCTGCAAGTCCTGCGGCGCCGGATTGCGGAAGGTCAGGACGTTTTCCGGGTTCGGGTGGTTGTGCAACACGTTGTCCCAGGCCAAGGGCTCGCCCTTGAGCGGCCCGCTGACGCTGCCTTCGCGCCCGGCAACCACGGCATATTCGCCGGTATGGGCATTGCGGTAGATGCCGACTTCGCGGCCGGGAGCGCGGGCGCGGAAATCGTCATAGACGCGCAGCGCCTCTGCCATGTTGCGAAGCTCGTAGTGGGTCTCGCCGATGCGCACCGGCGGAGCGCCGCGGCGCGGCAGCGGCGGCGGGCGCGTGTCCATGCGGTTCTTCAGCGTGTCGGATATCCATTGCTGGTGGGCGGCATCGCCCGGCGTCGGCGTGCCGGCGCGCGCGGGCGGCTCCGAAGGCTGGCCGCCTTTCACGGTGCCCGCCATGGTCTGCTCCGGCGGGCGCGGCGGTGATGGTTTCGCGGCGGCGGGCGCCTCGGCCGCACCCTGCGGGGATGTGGCGGCGTGCTCGTCGCCATGGGGCACCGCGGCTTGCTTCGCGGCCTTCGGCTGCTGCACATGCTCGGGCGGCGGCGCGGCGCGCGGCCTGGCCGCGGGCGGCGGTTCCGGATGGCTTGGCGCGGCGAGACGCGGCTCGGCCGATGGCTGCGGGTGCGGAGCCGCGACCGGGGTGTCGGGCACTGAAGGCACGGCTGGTCTCGCGACAGGTTCCGGCAAGGGCACACCTGTGGGCGCGGGCGCCGCCGGTAGTTCCGGCATGCCGGCCGCCGGACGTCCCGGCGCGCCTTCCGCGATCGGCTCAGGCGCGCCCGAGGGGCGCGACGCGCCCGGCGTCTCCGGCTCATGCGGCTTGGCGCCGCCGGCGCCGCTGCGGGCAATGTCCAGCACGACCTGAGACAGGATCTTGATGACGGCACCGAGGTCTTTCTTCAGCACCGTCTCGCGCTTCGCGGGATCGGCCTCCAGCGTCTTGTCGTTGTAGTCGTTGTAGAGCTGCCAGATCGCCGGCACGGCATTGAGAACGCCGCCGGTCTTGAGCGCGATGGCGATGATCTTCTTGCCGGCGCCCGCCGATTTCAGCCCGATCACCGACAGCACCAGTCCGAGGACGCCGCCCCAGAAGGCCGGGCTCTTGTGCCAGCCCTCCTTGTCGCGGACGACGGCGTCATAGATGCCCTTGGCGGACCCGACCGCGCCCACGACCTTGAGCGCAACCTGCACCTCCTCGACGCCGACAAAGGCGAGGGCCACCTGCGAGCCGATGGCGCCCGTCAGCTCGCCCTGTTCGTAGCTGGTGAAGATGAAGGCGTCCTCGGGCGGCAGGTCGGCGAAGGCCTTGGCTTCGGCAGCGTGCACCGCCGCGTCGATCTTCTCGCTGACGGCGTCGGAGATCATGGGCGCGCCGGTCTGCTTGTCGACAAGGCCGTATTTGCCGGCAATGTACATGTTCTGGCCGTAGCCGCTGACCATGTCGGTCAGCACCAGCGCCACCTTGCCGTATTTGTTGTCGCCGACGGCCTTTTCGGCCACCTGATGGGCGGCGTAGGGCAGCCAGGCGGCCGTATCGATGATGTTGGTCGCCTCCAGCACGACGCCCTTCAGCGTGCCGGCCCGCTGCATGACCGCTTCATGCGCCTTCTGCTTCACCTTCTGCTTGACCATGTTGACGGCCTCGCCGGGTGTTTTCGGCAGCTGCGCGGCGACCTTGTCCTTGACCTTCGAGGCGGCGGCGGTCGCGCTGTCGAGCGGATGCTGGACCACGTCTGCGACCGGGTCCGGGATCTGCGTCTGCGGCGGCACCACGGCGTCGAGTCTCGTCTTCACCTCTTGCGCCAGCGGACGGACATAAGGCTTCACGTCCTCGGGCACGCGCGCCCAGACCGCGCGCTCGAGATCGCCAAGGCTCAGCAGGGCGAGGCCCCGGGCCGCGTCCTGACGGATGCCGACCGGCCCAAAATCGATGCCGGCGGCGGCGGCGTGAGCTTCCTCCTCCTGCCGGCCGCCGGTGGGATGAGCGCCGCCATGCGCCTGCTGCGCGACATGGGCAAGCTCGTGCGCCAGGATGCGGCGGCCGCGTGGCGCGTGCGGCTGAAACTGGCCGGCGCCGAAAACGATGTCCGCGCCGATGGCATAGGCGGCAGCGTTCAAGCCCCTGGCGGCCGCCGCGGCGGCCGGCCCGGTGTGCAATCGGACATCGCCGAAGTCGCGGCCGAAGCGCGCCTCCATGAAGGAACGCGTTCCCGGGTCGAGCGGCTGCCCGGGAGAGCCCGGAGGGGCGTGCGACAGGGAAGGTGCGGCGGCAATGCCACGCCCGGCGAGGCCGCCATCCACAAAGCCGAGGCCATAGGCAGGCGGCGCCAGCACGGCGGAGCCACGGCTGCGTGGCGCGGCCTCGGGAGGGTTCGCTGCCTTGTCGGCCTTGGCGGCGGACTTCATCGCGGCCCGCTATTCATGTCGTTTCATCATGCAGTCTGCGCGCGATGCGAAAGGCCCGGGACTCGGCAACGGGAGATCCAC
>JBFWNZ010000202.1:0-7065 GCA_050250795.1 Alphaproteobacteria bacterium
CGCGACGCGGTCCATGCGGCCGTCGTCCAGACGCTTCCCGCCGACGCGCGTCGGCTTGTCGTCCTTGGGATCGACATGCATGACATTGGACAGGTGGATCGACGCTTCCTTCTCCACGATGCCGCCCTGCTGCTGCATCGTCTGGCGGGTGTGGCGCTTGACCACGTTCACGCCCTGGACGATGGCACGGGCCTCCTTCGGCATCACGCGCAGGACCTCGCCGGTCTTGCCCTTGTCGCGGCCGCTCACCACGACCACCTTGTCGCCCTTTTTCACACGCGCGACCATCAGAGCACCTCCGGCGCCAGCGAAATGATCTTCATGAAATTCTTCGCCCGCAGCTCGCGCGTGACCGGGCCGAAGATGCGGGTGCCGATCGGCTCGCCCTGCTTGTTGATAAGGACGGCGGCGTTACGGTCGAAGCGGATGGCGCTGCCGTCGGGACGGCGCACTTCCTTCGCCGTGCGCACGATCACCGCGCGATGCACGTCGCCCTTCTTCACACGGCCGCGCGGAATCGCGTCCTTGATCGACACGACGATCACGTCGCCGACCTCGGCGGTCTTGCGCTTCGATCCGCCCAACACCTTGATGCACTGCACCCGACGCGCACCGGAATTATCGGCGACGTCGAGGTTGGTTTGCATCTGGATCATTTACCAGAACTCCTTCTTGGCCCGGCCGCGGCTAGGCGTCTGCGCTCTGATCGCCGATGACTTCCCAGCTCTTCTGCTTGGAAATCGGGCGACACTCGCGAATCTTCACCACGTCACCGACCTTGCAGACATTCGCCTCGTCATGCGCCTTGTAGCGCTTGGTGCGGCGGATGAACTTCTTGTAGACCGGATGCATCACGCGCCGCGCCACCTCGACCACGATGGTCTTATCCATTTTGTCGGACACGACGGTGCCCTGCAGGACTCGCCTCGACATCTTGCTACCCTCTCCTACGACGCCGCGACGCGGCGGCGTTCCGCCAGGATGGTCTTGATGCGCGCGATGTCGCGCCGCACCTGCCGCACCCGCACGGTGTTCTCGAGCTGCCCGCTCGCCTTCTGGAAGCGCAGGTTGAACGCCTCCTTGCGCAGATCGACGAGCTGATCCTTCAGTTCGTCCACCGACTTCTGGCGCACGTCTTCGGCTTTCATCGTTACGCCTCCTGTCCGCCCAGGCGGACGATGAAACGGGTGTCGACCGGCAGCTTCGCCGAGGCCAGCTCGAACGCCCGGCGCGCGGTGTCGGAGTCGACGCCGTCCAGCTCGAACATGATCCGGCCCGGTTTCACCCGGCACATCCAGAACTCAGGCGACCCCTTGCCCTTGCCCATGCGCACTTCGGCCGGCTTCGCGCTCACCGGCACGTCCGGGAAGATGCGGATCCACACGCGGCCGGCACGCTTGATGTGACGCGTGATGGCACGGCGCGCGGCCTCGATCTGGCGCGCCGTGAGGCGGCCCGGGGTCACGGCCTTGAGGCCAAAGCTGCCGAAGTTGAGGGCGGTCCCCCCCTTCGCATTGCCATGGATACGGCCCTTATGGGCCTTGCGGTATTTCGTACGTTTCGGGCTCAGCATCGCCGGTCTCTCTTCTTCGCCTGGGCCTGGGGCCTAGCGTGTCTGCTGTTCCTGGGCGCGCTTGTCCTGGGCCATCGGGTCGTTCGCCAGGATTTCTCCCTTGAAGACCCAGACCTTGACGCCGCAGGTGCCGTATGTGGTGCGCGCGGTCGCGGTTCCATAATCGATATCGGCGCGCAGCGTGTGCAGCGGCACGCGTCCCTCGCGGTACCATTCCGTACGCGCGATCTCCGCGCCGCCCAGCCGGCCGCCGCAATTGATGCGGATGCCTTCGGCGCCCAGACGCATCGCCGACTGCACTGCGCGCTTCATCGCGCGGCGGAAGGCAACGCGCCGGACCAGCTGGTTGGCGATGTTCTCGGCCACCAGCTTGGCGTCGATCTCGGGCTTGCGGATCTCGACGATGTTCAGCACCACCTCGGAGCCGCTCATCTTGCTCAGTTCCTGGCGGAGCTTCTCGATATCCGAACCCTTCTTGCCGATCACCACGCCGGGGCGCGCCGTGTGGATGGTCACGCGCGGCCGCTTCGCCGGGCGCTCGATCACCACCTTGGAGATGCCGGCCTGCGCCAGGCGATCCATGATGTAGCGCCGCAGCTTCAGGTCGTCATGCAGCAGCTGCGCATAGTCGCGGTCGGCGTACCAGCGCGAGTCCCAGGTGCGGTTGATGCCGAGCCGGAGCCCGACCGGATTGACCTTCTGACCCATTACTCGGCCTCCCCGCGTTCCTCGACCACGATGGTGATATTGCTGAACGGCTTCTCGACGCGGCCGACGCGACCCCGGGCGCGGGCCCGGAAGCGCTTGACCACCATCGTCTTGCCGACCGTCGCTTCCTTCACGAACAGGCGGTCGACATCCAGCTGGTGGTTGTTCTCCGCATTCGCGATCGCCGATTCCAGCACCTTGCGCACCGGCCCTGCGATGCGACGGCGCGAGAAGGTCAGCGCCGCCAGCGCCGCATCGGCGCGCTTGCCGCGGATCAACTGCGCCAGCAGGTTCAGCTTCTGCGGGCTGACGCGAAGCTGACGCGCCACCGCGCGCGCCTCGGTCTCCGCCAGCCGGCGTTCGGCCTTGGGCTTGCCCATGACTAACCCCTCTTCGCCTTCTTGTCGGCCGCGTGCCCGTAGAAGGTGCGCGTCGGCGCGAACTCGCCGAACTTGTGGCCGACCATGTTCTCGGTCACCAGAACCGGAATGAACTTCTGGCCGTTATGGACGCCGAAGGTCAGCCCCACGAACTGCGGCAGAATGGTCGAACGCCGCGACCAGGTACGGATGACCGTGTTGCGGCCCGACGCCCGCGAGGCTTCGGCCTTCTTCAGCAGATAGCCGTCGATAAACGGCCCTTTCCAGACAGAACGCGTCACTGCTCTACGCCCCTCTACCGATTCCGATGACGACGGCGGATGATCAGCGCGTCGCTGGCCTTCTTCGGCTTGCGTGTCCGCTTGCCCTTGGTCGGCTTGCCCCACGGCGTGACCGGATGACGGCCGCCCGAGGTGCGGCCTTCGCCGCCGCCATGCGGATGGTCCACCGGGTTCATCGCGACGCCGCGCACCGCCGGCCGCTTGCCGAGCCAGCGGTTGCGACCGGCCTTGCCGAGATTGATATTCGCCTGGTCCGGGTTCGAGACCGCGCCGACCGTCGCCATGCAGGCGCCGTGAACCATGCGCAGTTCGCCCGAGTTCAGCTTGATCTGGGCATAGCCCTGATCGCGGCCGACCAGCTGGACATAGGTGCCGGCGGCGCGGGCGATCTGGCCGCCCTTGCCCGGCTTCATCTCGACATTGTGCACGATCGTGCCGATCGGGATGCTGCGCAGCGGCATCGCGTTGCCCGGCTTCACGTCCGCGCGCTCGCCCGAAATCACCGCGTCGCCCGCCTTCAGGCGCTGCGGCGCCAGGATGTAGGCGAGTTCGCCGTCCTCATAGCGGATCAGCGCGATGAAGGCGGTGCGGTTCGGATCGTATTCCAGCCGCTCGACCGTCGCCGGCATGTCGAACTTCGTCCGCTTGAAGTCGACCTTGCGGTAAAGGCGCTTCGCCCCACCGCCACGACGACGCGCGGTGATGCGGCCATAGTTGTTGCGGCCGCCGTTCTTGGTCAGGCCCTCGGTCAGGTGCTTGACCGGATCGCCTTTGTGCAGGTCGCCGCGGTCCACCAGCACCAGCTGGCGGGTACCGGGGGTTACCGGCTTGTATTGCTTGAGCGCCACGGTCCTAGACTCCCGTCGTCACGTCGATCGAATGCCCGTCCGCGAGCGAGACGACCGCTTTCTTGTAATCGCTGCGCTGGCCGCGCCGGCCGCGGAACACCTTCCGCTTGCCCTTCTGGCGCAGCGTGTTCACCGCGTTGACCTTGACCTCGAACAGCTTCTCGACCGCCGCCTTGATCTCCGGCTTGGTCGCATCCAGGGGCACCCGGAAGGTCACCTGGTTATGCTGCGCGCCGAGCGTCGCCTTTTCGGTGATCACCGGGGAGCGGATGAGCTCATACATCCGCTCGCTGCTGATCGTGGTCTTCTTGAAATACTTCCAGCTCATTTCAGCCGCGCCTCCAGGCCCTGCACCGCCGCCTCGGTCAGGACCAGCGTGTCGCGACGCAGAATGTCGTACACGTTGGCGCCCTGGACCGGCAGGACGTCGATGTTCGGAATGTTGCTCGCGGCGCGGGCGAAATTCGCCTCGATCTCGGCACCGCCAACGATCAGCGCGTTGGCCCAGCCGAGCGCCGCCAGCTTGCCGACCAGCATCTTGGTCTTGGGCTGTTCCAGCGCCGCGTCCTTCAGGACGATCAGCTTGCCTTCCGCCTGCTTTGCCGACAGCGCCGTCTTCAGCGCCAGGCGCCGCACCTTCTTCGGCAGGTCGTGTGCATGGCTGCGCACCACCGGCCCGAAAATCGTGGCGCCGCCGCGGAACTGCGGCGACCGCATCGAGCCCTGCCGCGCACGGCCCGTGCCCTTCTGCTTGTACGGCTTCGCCGTCGTGCCGCTGATGTCGCTGATGCCCTTGGTCTTGTGCGTACCGGCGCGCCGCTTGGCGAGCTGGTAGTTGACCATACGGGCCAGGATATCCTTGCGCACCGGCACGCCGAACACCTCGTCGGCGAGCTCCAGCTCACCGGCCGCGGCATTGTCGAGCGTGATAATATTCGCCTTCATCGGCTCGTCCTCTCCCCGGCTCAGCTCTCGGCGCCGTCGCCGGACGTTTCTGCGACCGGCTCGACCGCCGCCTCGCCGCCATTGCCCTTCAGGGCCGCCGGAAAGGGCAGGCCTTCCGGACGACGCGACTTGACCGCATCCTGGATCAGCACCCAGCCGCCCTCCGCACCCGGTACCGCGCCGCGGATCAGGATCAGGCCGCGCGCCGGATCGGTGGACACGACCGACACATTCTGCGTGGTGATGCGCCGGTCGCCGAGATGGCCGGCCATCTTCTTGCCCTTGAACACCTTGCCCGGATCCTGGCGATTGCCGGTGGAACCGTGCGAGCGGTGCGAGATCGACACGCCGTGCGTCGCACGCAGGCCGCCGAAATGGTGCCTCTTGATGACGCCGGCGAAGCCCTTGCCGATGGTCGTGCCGATGACATCGACCTTCTGGCCCGGCAGGAAATGCTCCACGCTCAACTCGGCGCCGACCTCAAGGGCCGCATCCGGGCTGATCCGGAACTCCACCACCTTGCGCTTCGGCTCCACATTCGCCTTGGCGAAGTGTCCGCGCAGCGCCTTCGTCACATTCTTCACCTTCACCGTCCCGGCGCCCAGCTGCACGGCGTCATAGCCGTCGCGCTCGGCCGTCCGCACGTCGACGACCTGGCAGCCGTCCACGCTCAGCACGGTGACGGGCACATGGGTGCCCTCTTCGGTGAAGACGCGGGTCATGCCCATCTTGCGGGCAATCAACCCCGTCCGCATCTGCGCCTGTGGCATTTCTCTCGTCTCCGGCGTCTTAGAGCTTGATCTCGACATCGACACCCGCGGCGAGGTCGAGCTTCATCAGCGCGTCCACGGTCTGGGGCGTCGGGTCGACGATGTCGAGCAGCCGCTTATGGGTGCGGATTTCGAACTGCTCGCGGCTCTTCTTGTCGATATGCGGCGACCGCAGCACGGTGAACCGCTCGATGCGCGTGGGCAACGGAATGGGTCCGCGCACCTCTGCACCGGTCCGCTTCGCGGTGTTGACGATCTCCAGCGTCGACTGGTCGAGCACCCGATGGTCGAATGCCTTCAGTCGAATGCGGATGTTCTGGCTGTCCATGACTGCGCCGCTCCTGTCCGGTTGAACCCGGCCCTTACTCGATGATTCCGGTGACGACGCCGGCGCCGACGGTGCGGCCGCCCTCGCGGATGGCGAAGCGCAGGCCTTCATCCATGGCGATCGGCGCGATCAGCGACACCTCCATCGAGATGTTGTCGCCCGGCATCACCATCTCCGTCCCGTCCGGCAGAACCACCGAACCCGTCACGTCCGTCGTCCGGAAGTAGAACTGCGGCCGGTAGTTCGAGAAGAACGGCGTATGACGGCCGCCTTCGTCCTTCGTCAGGATGTAGCACTCGCACTTGAACTTCGTGTGCGGCGTGATCGAGCCCGGCTTCGCCAGAACCTGACCCCGCTCCACATCCTCGCGGTCCACGCCGCGCAGCAGCGCGCCGATGTTGTCGCCCGCCTCGCCCTGGTCCAGCAGCTTGCGGAACATCTCAACGCCCGTGCAAACCGTCTTGCGCGTCGCCTTCAGCCCGACGATCTCGACTTCCTCGCCGACCTTGACCACGCCGCGCTCGACGCGGCCCGTCACCACCGTGCCGCGGCCCGAGATCGAGAACACGTCCTCGATCGGCATCAGGAACGGCTGGTCCTTCGGGCGCTCCGGCTGCGGGATGTAGCCATCGACCGCCGCCATCAGCTCAAGGATCTTCTGCGCGCCGATCTCCGCATCGCGACCCTCAAGCGCCGCAAGGCCCGAGCCCGCGACGATCGGAATGTCGTCGCCAGGATAGTCGTAGGACGACAGAAGCTCGCGAACCTCAAGCTCCACAAGCTCAAGAAGCTCCGCGTCGTCGACCTGGTCCACCTTGTTCAGGAACACCACGATCGCGGGAACGCCGACCTGACGCGCCAGAAGAATGTGCTCGCGCGTCTGCGGCATCGGGCCGTCGGCAGCCGAAACGACAAGGATCGCGCCGTCCATCTGCGCCGCGCCCGTGATCATGTTCTTCACATAGTCGGCGTGGCCGGGGCAGTCCACATGCGCGTAGTGACGGTTCGACGTCTCGTACTCGACATGCGACGTGTTGATCGTGATCCCGCGCTCGCGCTCCTCCGGAGCCTTGTCGATCGACGCGTAGTCGATAAACGTCGCGCCGCCGCTCTCCGCAAGAACCTTCGTGATCGCCGCCGTCAGCGTCGTCTTCCCGTGGTCGACATGCCCGATCGTCCCGATGTTGCAGTGCGGCTTCGTCCGCTCAAACTTCGCCTTCGCCATCGCTCTG
>JBFWNZ010000203.1:0-7056 GCA_050250795.1 Alphaproteobacteria bacterium
TCTTGTCGACGCAGAGCGTGCATTTCTTCATCACGCCCTCGTCCTCGTCATACTCGCGCGCGCCGTAGGGACAGGCCCAGGAGCACAGCTTGCAGCCGATGCAGGTGTCGGCGTTGACGAGGACGATGCCGTCCTCCTCGCGCTTGTAGGACGCGCCGGTCGGGCAGACGGTGACGCAGGGCGCATCCTCGCAATGCAGGCAGGAGCGGGGGAAGTGCACGGTGCGCGTGCCGCCCTCGCCGTCGCCGGCCTCATAGCTGTGGACGCGGTTGAACCACACGCCGCTGGGGTCCGCGCCATAGGGGTCGCGGTCGGTCAGCGGGGCGGAATGGCCGCCGGTGTTCCATTCCTTGCAGTTGACGGCGCAGGCATGGCAGCCGACGCAGATGTCGAGGTCGATGACGAGGCCGAGCCGGGTCGCCGACCGGTTTGTGGGAAGGCTGGTCATGGCTCAGTCGTCTCCGTGCCCGTGGCCGTGGCCTGGGGTGCCGATCTGGTTGCCGGTGCCGTGCCGGACGCCCGGCACCGCGTCGGCGACTGTGTCGCGGCTGCCGATGAATTCCAGATGCGTGCCGCCGGTCCGGCCGCTGGACGGTCCCTCGAAATTCGCGCCGTAGCGCAGGATCGACGGCTTCGGCATCAGCCGGGGGGCCGCCGGGGTGGGCTGCATGCCGGAATCGCTCGCGCCCGCCTCATGCGGCAGGCATTTTTCGATCCGCACCCGCAGGTCGTACCAGGCTGCCTGCCCGGTGATCGGGTCCGAGTTGGAATAGCGATAGCCGTCGCCGCGCGCCGGCAGCAGTTCCGAGATGACGTGGTTGAGCAGGAAGCCCTTGTTGGATTCCGGGGCATCGGCATCCAGGTTCCACGCCCCCTTGCGCTTGCCGATGGCGTTCCAGGTCCAGACCGTGTTCGGGTTGACTCCGTCCATCAGCTTGACCTGGGCGCGCACCCGCCCGTGATGGCTGGATATCCAGACCCAGTCATCGTCCGCGATACCCAGCTTCGCGCCGGTCTCGCGGGCGACGAACAGGCGGTTCGCGGCCGTGATCTGACGCAGCCAGGCGTTCTGCGAGCCCCAGGAGTGATACATATGCGCCGGCCGCTGGGTCAGCGCATGCAGCGGGAACTCCTGCCCGTCGATGGCGGCCTCCTCGAAGGGCTGATACCAGATCGGCAGCGGGTCGAACATCGCGTCGATCCGCGCCCGATGCGCCTCGGGCGGCTGCACCGGACCGTGGCCGCGTGCGGCCAGCCGGAACCGTTGCAGCGGCTCGCTGTACATGTGCAGCACGATCTGGTTGGCATTGGGCACGAAGCCGACGCTGGCCGCGTACTCCAGATAGCCCTTGTTCGCGTGCTTGAAGTACAGCTGGTCCGGCGCCAGTTCGTGCTGCCAGAAGCACCCGTTCTCGACATAGCGCTGCAACTGGTCCGGATTGGCGTCGCCCCGGCCGTGGCTGGTGCCGTCCTTGCCGCGCCAGCCGGCCAGCGGCCCGATGCCTGGCATGCGCTCGTGGTTGGCGATGTAGTCGGGATAGCCGCCGGGGAATTTCGGCGATCCGTCCTCCTTCACCATGCCGGGCAGGCCCAGCCGCACGCCCAGTTCCAGCACCACCTCCTGGAACGGCCGCACATCGCGGTCGGGCTGGACCACCGGCTGGCGGATCGAATCCGCCGGACCATGCGCCGAGGAGATCGGCCGGTCGAGGATCGAGATGCAGTCCCAGCGCTCCAGATAGGTCGTATCCGGCAGGATGAGGTCGCAATAGGGGATGGTCTCGGAATAGTACGCGTCCGCGTAGATGATGTGCGGAATTTTGTACTCGCCGGTCGCCGGGTCCTTGTCGGTCAGCATGCGCTGGACGCCGCGCACGTTCATCGACGAGTTCCAGCCCATGTTCGCCATGTACATGAACAGGGTGTCGATGGGGTACGGATCGCCCTTCCACGCATTATGGATGACCATATGCATCATCCCGTGCGCGGCGATGGGGAATTCCCAGCTATAGGCCTTGTCGATGCGCTTGGGCGAGCCGTCGGCCTCGACCAGCAGGTCGGTCGGTGCCAGCGGCATGCCCAGCGGCGGTCCGCCAAGCGTCTTGCCTGGACCGGTCTCGTGGCCGGCGGGCTTCGGGAAACCAGGCAGCGGCTTGGGGAAAGGCGCCTTGTAGCGGAAGCCGCCCGGCACATCGATAGTGCCCAGCAGCATCTGCAGCAGGTGCAGCGCCCGGCAGGTGTGGAAGCCGTTGGAATGGGCCGAGATGCCGCGCATGGCGTGCATCGCCACCGGCCGTCCGATCATGCGTTCGTGCCGCCGTCCGGCCCAGTCGGTCCAGGGCTGCTCGATCACCACCTGCTCCTGGAAGGCGACATGCGCCATCTCGGCGGCGATGCGCCGGATCGTCTCCGCCGGCACGCCGCAGCGTGCGGCCACCGCGTCGGGCGAATATTGCGGGTCGAGATAGCGTGCGGCCATGATCTGGAAGGCCGGCACCGCCCGCCGCCCGTCGGCCAGCAGATGGGTTCCGACCAGCGCCGGCTTCACCTCGGGCGCCAAGGCGCTGACAAGGCTGTGGCTGCCGGCGTCCCAGCACAGCGGGTTGCCGTCGGCATCGCGGGCGAACAGGCCGTCATCGGCCGCGCCGGGGTCCTGGATCACCAGCCAGGGCGCGTTGGTGTAGCGGACCAGATATTCCCAGTCGATGGTCTCGGCGCGCAACAGCTCGTGGATGATCGCGAAGGCGAACAGCCCGTCCGTGCCGGGGCGGATGCCGATCCACTCGTCGGCGATGGCGGAGTAGCCGGTGCGGACCGGGTTGACCGAGACGAACTTGGCGCCGCGGGTCTTGAGCTTGCCCAGCCCGGTCTTGATCGGGTTCGAATCGTGGTCCTCGGCGACGCCGAACATGATGAAGTAGCGCGCCAGGTCCCAGTCGGGCTCGCCGAACTCCCAGAACGACCCGCCGATGGTAAACCCGCCGCCGGCCGCCATGTTGACGGAGCAGAACCCGCCATGCGCGGCGAAGTTGGGCGTGCCGAACTGGGTCGCCCACCAGCCGGTCAGCGACTGGCTCTGGTCGCGGCCGGTGAAGAAGGCAAGGCGCTTCGGGTCGGTCTTGCGGATGTTGTCCAGCCAGCCGGTGGCGATGGACAGCGCCTCGTCCCACTCGATCTCCTTGAACTCGCCCGAGCCGCGCTCGCCCACGCGCAACAGCGGCTTGCTGAGCCGGGCCGGGGAGTAGTGCTGCATGATGCCGGCGGAGCCCTTGGCGCAGAGCACGCCGCGGTTCACCGGATGGTTCCGGTTACCCTCGATGTAGCGGACGCGCCCATCCTTCAGATAGACGCGGATGCCGCAACGGCAGGCGCACATGTAGCAGGTGGTCGTCTTGACCTCGTCGGCGACGGCTGGCGACGTGTCGACCACCTCGCGGACCGTCTCGAACGGATTGACGGACATCCGGAATGAACCCCCTCGTCGATCGGTGTTTTTGTTGTCGGTGAACCCCGTTCCGCACCGCGTCACGCCTTGCGGAACACGGCGTTGCCGGCCAGGCCGGCCAACACGGCGATGACGATCGCCGCAATCCCGTAGAGGGCCGGCTGCTCATGCGCGATACGGTAGACATCGGCGCCGAGACCGGCCTTGGAAACGAACAGAGGCGTCTGCTGGGCGCTGGCGACCTCGCCGTCGCGGATCAGCAGGACGGTGATGTTGTAGTTGCCGGGCGGCAGGTTGGCCGGAAAGAACACATCGGCGCGGAACAGCCGGCTGCCCAGCAGCGTGACCTTGCCCGGATAGGCGCCGTAATGGCCGCGCGCACGCTTCTGGCGGATCAGCGCATCGCGGAAATCGGCGGCATCGGCCGCACCGATGGATTCGTCCGGCGCGAGGTCGAGATACTCGACCCCGATTCCATAGTCCTCGCGCGTGTGCAGCGGCAGCCAGTCGCCCAACGGCTCGCTGGCCAGCAGCTTGTAGAAGGCCGGGGCCTGCTCGAAGGTCGCCTCGTCGACATTCATCCAGATGCCGGCGACCCGGTCCTTGCGCCGGACCACCACGGTTTCGGGCGGGCCCTGGACCAGCACGACGATCTTGCCCGGCCCCTCGACCGCGCCGAACAGCAGCACCTGGGCGCCGGTGAAGCCGGTGGTGATCCGTACCAGATGGTCGGACAGGTCGGCGACCAGCGGTTCGGCCCGCGACGGCTCGGCCGCCGCCAGTCCGAATGCCCAGGCAAAGAAGGCTAGGAGAAGGCGAAGCCGCATCAGTGCCCGCCCTCGGTACCGATCGCGAACAGATCTTTCGGGGTCGCCAGAAGGTCGTAGGCCAGCTTGCCGCACACGCCCAGCACCATCATCGCCAGCAGCCCGCGCAACTGCTCGCCGCGCAGCCGGGCGCCCACGCGCGTTCCGAACTGGGCGCCGATCACCGCGCCGACCAGCAGCAGGACCGCCAGCATCACGTCCACCGTCTGGTTCAGATAGGCCTGGAGGAAGGTGGCGTTGGCGGTGACGAAGATGATCTGGAACAGCGAGGTGCCGATCACGACCTGGGTCGGCATGCCGAGCAGGTAGATCATGGCCGGTACCATGATGAAGCCGCCGCCGACGCCCATGATCGCCGCCAGCATGCCGACGAAGGTTCCAACCAGCAGCGGCAGCAGCGCGCTGATGTACAGCTTGGAGCGGCGGAATCGCATCTTGAAGGGCAGGCCGTGCAGGAAATTGTGCTGGTGCAGCTTGCGCCGCGGGCCGCCGCCGCTGCGCACCCGGCGCATCGCCCGCAGGCTCTCCACCAGCATCAGCCCGCCGATGATGCCCAGGAACACGACATAGGACAGCTTGATCACCAGATCGACCTGACCGACCGACCGCAGTTCCTTGAACAGCCAGACGCCGAAGGTGGAGCCGACGATGCCGCCGACCAGCAGGACCGCGCCCATCTTCAGGTCGACATTGCCGCGCCGCCAATGCGCCAGCACGCCCGAGACCGAGGAGGCGACGATCTGGTTCGCCTCGGTGCCGACGGCGACCGGCGATGGCACGCCCAGGAAGATCAGCAGCGGCGTCATCAGGAAGCCGCCGCCCACGCCGAAGATTCCGGACAGCATTCCAACGCCCGCTCCCATGCCGAGCAGGACCAGGACGTTGACGGACATCTCCGCGATCGGCAGATAAACATGCATCGGTGGCTGCCGTCGCTCTCCCCCTTGGGCCGGCCGATCGACGGGCACATAGCGGGCAAAATGCCCGGCATGGGCTGGCGCGAACGGGCCGGCAGTTTGGCTTAGCCCTGCGCTGGCGGGGTGTCGCGCATCATGCGCAGGGAGGCGTGGAAGTCAATAAAGGTCAGGAAATCCGCTGTCCTGCGGCAAGTTTGCATGGCCGGGGGGCGGGGTGCGCATCGCTCATCCGCGCGCGAGTCGCCGGCGGATCAGCGCAGCAGCGGAATTTCGGTCAACGAGAACAGGTCGTCCGGCCGGACCAGCAACTCCCAGCCGATGCGCGCGGCGACCGTCAGGACCAGCAGGGCGAGCAGCCCGCGCAACTGCTCGCCGCGCAGCTTGGCGCCCAGCCGCGTGCCGAACTGGGCGCCGAGCACGCCGCCGACAACCAGAACCAGGGTCAGCGTCACGTCCACGGTCTGGTTCGCATAGGCCTGAAGGAAGGTGGCGTTGGCGCCGACGAAGATGATCTGGAACAGCGAGGTGCCGACCACGACCTGGGTCGGCATGCCGAGCAGGTAGATCATGGCCGGGACCATGACGAAGCCGCCGCCCACACCCATCACGGCGGACAGGATGCCGACGCCGAAGCCCACCATCAGCGGCAGCAGCGCGCTGATGTACAGCTTGGAGCGGCGGAAGCGCATCTTGAAGGGCAGACCGTGCAGGAAATTGTGCTGGTGCAGCTTGCGTCCGCCGGTATTGCGGCGTCGGCGGCGCAGCGCCCGTACGCTTTCCACCAGCATCAACAGCCCGATGAGGCCGAGGAACACCACATAGCAGAGCCGGATGACGAGATCGACCTGGCCGATCTGGCGCAACAGCTTGAACAGCATGACGCCCAGCGCCGAGCCGGCGAGGCCGCCGATCAGCAGCACGAGGCCCATCGACAGGTCGACATTGCCGCGCCGCCAATGCGCCAGCACGCCGGAGACCGAAGAGGCGATGATCTGGTTGGCGCCGGTGCCGACCGCGACCGGGGCCGGCACGCCCAGGAACATCAGCAGTGGCGTCAGCAGGAAGCCGCCGCCGACCCCGAAAATGCCCGACAGCATGCCGATTCCCGCCCCGAGCGCCAGCAAGGCAAACAGGTTGGCAGACAGTTCCGCGATCGGCAGATAGAGATTCATGGTGCGCCGCACTATGCGCCGCGATGGCGGCGATGGAAAGACCGCGCGCGCAGATGTCGCAGAACTGCGAACTCAGCCGGTTTCGACGGGGCCGCCAGCCGCGATCCAGGCCATGATTCCGCCCTGCAACCGGTATATCGGGCCCGATTCGCCCGACGCGGCGGCGATCTGCGAGGCCATACCGCAGCGCACCCCGCTCTTGCAGTGGAACAGCAGATGCTTGCCCGCATGCGGCGGCAGCCGGGCGGGGTCGAAGGCGGACAGCGGGATCAGCGTGGCGCCCGGGATGCGGACCTCCGCATATTCATGCGGCTCGCGGACATCGACGATCACGGCCTCGCCGGTCTCGTACCAGCGTTGCGCCGTATCGGCGGAAACGAACTCGACGCTCGTGCTCATGCCGTGGGGCTTCCCTTGTCGCATCTACCGGCGGAGACGAGGAAAAAGCCTCAGCCGCCTGTCCTTTTCAACAGGGTGCGGAGCCTGTGTCGGCCGAGGTCGTATTGCAAGCGGGGAATCGCTCAGGCGGCGAGGTCGCCGAGGTCGATGGTGTCGGCGCCGTTGCCGGCCACGGCCCAGATCATCTGTCCGCCGGCCTTGAGGTCGTCGAGGACGGCCACGAAGGTTCCGGCGGTACCGCCATCGGTCCAGCCGCCGACATCGAAGCTCGGCACCAGGGCGACATCGCCCGTACC
>JBFWNZ010000204.1:0-7030 GCA_050250795.1 Alphaproteobacteria bacterium
GAGCGTGCCGGCTGATCAGCATTGCCTGCGGATGTCTGCGGCGATGTCCGTTGCAGGCTCGGTGGCAAGCCGGTGCAGGATGCTCCAATACGAGCCCTGCCAATCGTCGAGGAAGCGGAGCGCGATGCCGCGCGCCGCAAAGTGTTCCGGATCGTAAAGGCCGCGCCCGCCCGCAAGATTCAGATATGTCGTGGCGCCCAGACGCTCCGCGATGGCGAGGATGCGGTCCTCGGCTCGCAGGTCTTCGCCGATTTGCAGGCCGGAGGTGCGGATCGTGCGGAACGGCAGGCCGAGCGCTGTGCAGGCCAGACTCAATGTCCGTTCCAGATAGGGCACCAGCGCCCCCGCGGCATCCGCCACCGTCTCGTGCAGCGGATGGACGCTGCCGAGCGCGGGGAAGCGCCGCATCGCCTCGCCCAGGCGGGCGGGGGCGTCGGCAGCCAGGGTCATTTCGGCGATGCGCGCCGTCTGCGGGGCCTTTGTCAGCGGCAGGGTGAGCCAGCGCGCTTGCCCGCCGGCATCCGGAAGCTGGTTGCGGTGGACCCAACCGCGCCTGGGAAACTGCACGCAATCGAGCAGCGCGACGGTATCCGCCGCAGCGAACAGCCGGAAATACCCCGCATAGGGGATGAAGTAAGGCTGCATGATGGCGACGGTTGTCATCCGTCTTTCCGCCCGATCTCAGCGTTGCGGCACGGCATCTGCATAGCATGGGGAACCATGCGCGCCATATCGCGAGCCGATACAGCCCGACCGCGGGCCCGCTATTCGCCGAACCCGGTTCGCGCTACCGTGCCCGCACAACCGGGCGTGACCGCGATGACGCAGCCGGCCTATGACATTCCGCTCATGCGGCCGCGCCTGCCCGATGCCGCGGCCCTGCTGCCGTATCTTCAAGAGATCGACCGCAATCGCTGGTACGCGAATTTCGGCCCGCTGGAGACGCGGCTGGAACAGCGGCTGGCCGGGATGCTGGGCCTTGCCGGCGGTCAGGTGACAGGTCTGGTGAACGGGACCGTCGCACTGGCACTCGCGCTGTCCGAGGCCGCTGGCGGCCGTCGCGGCTATTGCCTGATGCCCTCATTCACCTTCGTGGCCACGGCGCATGCCGCGGTTTCGGCCGGTCTTACCCCCTGGTTTCTGGATATCGACCCGAACAGTTGGACATTGTCGCCCGAAATTGCGCGCGCTGCGCTGCGCAAGGTCGATGGGCCGGTTGTCGCGGTGCTGCCGGTGGCCGCATTCGGGGCTCCGATGGATGCAGCGGCCTGGGACGAATTTGCCGAGGAGACGGGCCTGCCGGTCGTGATGGACGCCGCCGCGGGCGTCGATGGCGCGCGGATCGGGCAGGCGCCCGTCATGATCAGCCTGCATGCGACCAAGCCCTTGGCGGCGGGCGAGGGGGCCATCGTGGCGGGCCGCGACGCCGGCCGCATCCAGGGCGTGCGGGCGCGCAGCAATTTCGGTTTCCAGGGGCGTCGCAGTGCCGAGCTTTCCGGCACCAATGGCAAGATGAACGAGTATTCCGCAGCCGTCGGGCTGGCGTCGCTCGACGCATGGTCGGAGACGCGGGAAAGCCTGTTGCGCGTAGCCCGTCTTTATCGCGAGACCCTGTCCGACGTTCCAGATCTGGCCTTTGCGCCCGGTTTCGACGGCCGCCATGCGGTCTCGACCTGCAACGTCCGCTTGGCCCGTCCGGTCGCGGATGAGGCGATTTCCCGGCTTGCCGCCCAGGGGATCGAGGCGCGGCAATGGTGGGAAAAGGGGTGCCATCTGCAACCCGCCTTCAACGACTGTCCGCGAACGCCTCTGCCGGAGACCGAGCATCTGGGCGCGCGTGTGATCGGTCTGCCGTTTTATCGGGGCATGGACGTCAGCGCCGTGGAGCGTGTCCGGGCCGCCTTGTTGCCGGTGTTGCGGGGATGATGCCGCTGCCGGGCAGAATTTGCATCCACTGGGCAAGAATTGCCGGGCACATCCGGCATTGCAGGCGGAAGTTGCGGGAGTTTGGGGGGAATTATTGCGGCTTCGTGACGTCCGCTGGACTGGCATGGGAGTTGCGTATAACGTTCCGACGATCCCCCTGGACCGCAGAATGCGGCTCCGTCGCGGGTTCCTAGAACAGGAGATGAAGTCATGGCCGACAAGATTACCCTCTCGAGTTCCGTCCGGAACAACCTGATCACGCTGCAGCGGACGGCGACCTCGATCGAAAGTACCCAGACGCGCCTCGCGAGCGGTCAGCGGGTCAACTCCGCAATCGACGACGCCAGCGCCTTCTTCACGTCCCGTGCGCTCAACAACCGTGCGACGGACTTGAACGGCATTAAGCAGAACATCGACCTCGCGATTTCGACCATTAACGCCGCCATCGACGGTATCGACGCCATCACCTCGCTGGTCGAACAGGCCAAAGGTCTTGCGAACAACGCGAAGGCCTCGGGCGATACCTCGGAGCGGTCGAGCCTCGCGGTCCAGTTCAACTCGCTGCTGACGCAGATCGACGACCTCGCGAACGACGCCAGCTTCAACGGCACGAACCTCATCCAGGCGACGCCGGACAACCTCGAGATCGACTTCAACGAGGATGGCACCAGTTCGCTGACCGTGTCGGGTACCGACAACACCACGGGCACCGCCGGTCTGAACATCGTGACGGCCAACGGCGACTTTGCGAACGACACCGATATCGATGCGGCGATCGACGCGGTCAACTCGGCGCTGACGACCCTGCGCTCCAACGCCTCGACGCTGGGTTCGAACGCGACCGTGCTTCAGACGCGGCTCAGCTTCACCGAGGATCTGGTCAGCACGCTGCAGGACGGCTCGGGCAAGCTGACGCTGGCCGATCTGAACGAGGAAAGCGCCAACCTGCTGGCCCTGCAGACCCGCCAGCAGTTGGGCATCAACTCGCTGGCGCTTGCCGCGCAGAGCGAGCGGTCGATCCTGGCGCTGTTCGGCTGATCCTTCGCATCAAGGTTCCGACGGAAACGGGGACGGCTTGCCGTCCCCGTTTTTCTTTGCCGGCACCCCGCCTCGGCGGTTGCCGCGACCGACCGATGCGGTGCTATGCTGCGGCGTCCTTTGACCATTTCCGGCGATTGCCATCGCGATGCCTCTCAAGATCGTTCTGAAGCCGCATGAGAAGGTCGTCATCAATCAGGCAGTGATCGCAAACGGGCCGGAGCGCACGGAACTGCTGGTCGAAAACAAGGCCAATGTCCTGCGTCAGCGCGATATTCTGACCGAAGAGACAGCGGATACGCCCGCCCGCCGCATATATTTCGCCGTCCAGATGTTGTATATGTTTCCTGAAAGCGGGCGCCATTATCATGCGCTGTTCAACCAGTTGGTGCGCGATTTCGTCGGTGCGGTGCCGAGTTCCACTGGGATCGCAATCGAATTGGCCCAGAAGGTCGTAGCCGGCGAACTTTATGCCGCGTTGCGGATCTGCCGGAAGCTGGTGAAGTACGAAGAGAAGGTTTTGCAGCATGGCCGACAGTAATGCCAATCAGCTCTATGGCGACTCCCAGAAACTGGCCGCCGGACCCCGCCAGACCGAGGCTCGCGCCCTTCTGGAAGCGGCGCGTCGCATGGCCGATGCGCGCGGCAACATGCAGGATCTGACCGCCTATCGGGCGGCCTTGCGGCTCAACTGGCGGCTCTGGACGATCATTCAGGCCGATGTCTCCTCGGCGGAAAACCCGCTTCCGCAGGACATGAAGAACAATGTCCTCAGCCTCAGCATTTTCATCGACAAGCAGACCGTTGCCGCACTGGCCGAGCCCAGTGCGAAAATCTTGAGCACGCTGATCGATCTCAATCGCAACATCGCGGGCGGTTTGATGCAGCGTAGCGGGGCGCCGGCACCCAGCGCGCCCACACCGCCGCCATCCTCGGGTTCGGGCAGCGGAATCGTCGCCTGAGCCTTTGCGTGCGGGGGTCTAGGGCGCGCGTTGCCGAAGGTCGGCGGCGATGCGGTCGATCACTGTCGCCCAGTCGCCTGGACGCGGTTGGCGGTACAGCCGCATCGTCGGGTACCACGGACAGTCGTCCCGCTGCCGGAGATAGCGCCAGTCCGCGGCATAGGACAGCATCGTCCAGACGGGTTTGCCGAGGGCGCCGGCAAGATGGGCCACCGCTGTGTCGACCGTGACGACAAGGTCGAGCGTCTGAATGGCCGCGGCGGTGTCCGCGAAATCGGCAAAATCTCCGGTTGGATCGACCATCCTTGCGGCGAGGCGGCGGCTTTCGCCGGCATCGTCGGGCAGGTCTTTCTGCAGACTGACCCAGTCGATCCCCTGGATTTCGAGCAGGGATGCCGCTGCCGTCGCTGGGCAAGAGCGCATCCAGTCGTCCTGCCGCTTCGGATTCCCGGCCCAGGCGAGGCCGATCCTTCGTCCCGATCCTCCGGAAAGCCGCGCCGCCCAGATCTGCGCGAGCGGTGCGGGAGGGTGCAGATACGGTATCTGCACGGGAATGTCATCCAGGGACCCGGCACCGGCACCGGTCAGCAGCGGGAGGCTGAGCAGCCCGGCTCTGCACGCCGCCTCCGGCAACGCTTCGCCGCGTACGACGAGCTGCACGCGGCCTTCGAGCGAATGCATCAGCCTTGCAAGGCTGCGGGGCACCTCCAATGTCACCGTGCCGGCGATATCGGCGACAAGCGGCACATAGCGGCAGAATTGCAGGCTGTCGCCGAAACCCTGTTCGCACTGGAGAAGGATGTTGCGCCCGGCCAGGGCCTCGCCGTTCCAGCGGGGCAGGGCGGGGCCTGGGTCGACCATCCCCTCGGCTTGCCATCGCGCCTCGTAATTCGCCCAGCCTTCGGAGAAATTGCCGAGCAGCAATTGTGCAATGCCCAGGCTTTTCCGGATGTCCGGCTGGTCGGGGGCGTGCCGAAGCGCCTTCTCATAGACCGCGACGGCGTCTTCGGCCCGGTCCCTGTCGAGCAGGGCAAGCCCGAGATTTCCGTAAAGCCGGAAGTCGTCCGGCCGTTCCCGCAGGGCGTCCCGATAGCAGGCCATCGCCGCGTCGGCATCTCCTCTCATGCGGTACAGGTTGCCGAGGTTCAGCAGGGCATCGGGATGTGCCGGGCGCCTGTCCAACGCTTGCCGGAAGCCGGCTTCGGCTTCGTCGGTCCGGCCGCTGGCCATCAGGGCGAGCGCAAGATTGTTGAGGATGTCGGCGTCCTTCGGGCGCTGCGCCGAGGCCGCGCGGTAGGCGTCGATGGCCGGTTCGAGCCGGCCGCAGGCGACGAGCGCGTTCGCGTAGTGGAACAACTGGCCCGGCGCGAGATACTCGGTGCCGGCCCGTTCGAACTCCGCGCACGCCAGTTCGTGTTGTCCCAGTCGCGCGAGGATGACGCCGAGATCGGCTCGATAGCGGGGATTGTCCGGTGCGAGCGCGATGGCGCGGCCAAGAAAGCGCAGTGCGGCCTCGTGCTGGTTGCCCTTGGCGGCGTTGAGACCGCGCAGCCGCCAGGCGGCGTGTTCGCGGGGCCGCAATTCGATGACCTGCCGCAGGATCTGTTCGGCGAGGGCAAGGCGGTCGGCGGCGAAGGCGCCGGCGGCTTCGTGCAGCAGGCGGCCGACCGACCCCACGAAAATCCGATGCGTGGATGGCTCGGGGCGGTCGCTCATTGTCCCTGCCCGTTCGGGGCCGGTCCTGCGCCTGCCCTCCGGGGGCTACAGGAAGTTGTTGAGCGAGAGATTCGAGACACGGGCGATGGCGTTATAACTCGCTTCGAGCTGGACCTGCTCGTAGTTGATGCGCGCGACCGTCTCCGCCGTGTTGACGTTCTCGATGTCCGCGACCGTGTCCTCGGCAAGGTTGATGAAGTTCTCGTGCTTCTCTCGCTGCTCGGTCACGATCTTGATGTTCAGCGACACATTGTTCAGCAGCCCGCTCAGGGTCGGTTCGGTGCCGTTGTCGTCGATGGCTTCCGTCAGTGTGGTGATGGCATCGCGGATCGTCTGCTGCTCGGCTGCCGTGACCGGGTTGGAGAAGGTCATCTGGGCGATGTTGTCCATGGCTCGGAGCACCTTCTCGAACGCCGAAGCGTCCGCGTTGATGCCGTATGGAAGCTCGTAACCCTGGTCGATGCGAACCGATTGCTGGACCGCGTCGCCCTCGTAGTAGCCGGTATCGGCGACGGCGTCGAAAGGGGGCGGGGCCGGCGGGGTGTAGACGCCGTTGCCCAGATCGACCGGCTTCGCATTGATCTTGCCGCCTGCGAACAGATAGCGGGAATCGTCGCGCGTGTTCAGCAGTTCGACGATCTGGTCGACGAAGGCACCGGCCTGGGCCGGCAGGTCGATGACATTTGCTCCGTCGCCGTTGATGGCGTTGGTCAGCGATGTCCGGAAGGACCGGGCGGTGCTGTCGATCGTTTCGACGGCAAAAGACATCAGATCGAGCCGCTTCTCGACGTTCTTGGTGTTCTCGATGAACTGTTCCGCCTTGGCGAGGTCGCTCTTCACCGTGATCAGCCGGTTGGTATCGTTGGCAATACCCGAATAGACCTGGGTTTTCTTGCCGGTCGCCAGCTGTGCCTGGGTGTCGAGGACCCGGCCTTGCGCACGCAGGGCGGCATTGATCACCAACTGCTGCTGGGCGGCGGTGCCGACGCGAGTGACTGCCATGGCCTAGCCTTTCTACCGGATCACGTTCGCCAGTTCGTCGAACAGCTGGGATGTTACCGTAATGACGCGCGCGGCGGCATTGTACGCCTGTTCGAGAATAACGAGTTGCGATAGTTCTTCGTCGAGATTGACCCCGCTGACCGCACCCGACTTGAATTCGAGGTCTTCGAGGAATTGCTGGTTGAAGGCCTGCGATGCCTTCACATTTGCGGCCAGCGACGCCTGGTTGGACATGATCGATGCGGCGTATCGGGTCAGCGACATGTTCGTCGCGGCCACGCCGCCCGAGGTCGGGAAGCTGAGATTCGTATCGAAAGCACCGGACAGGGCGATCGCGTTGGTCCCGTCGCCCATCGTCGCGCCATTGTCCCCGACCGCAAGGCCGC
>JBFWNZ010000205.1:0-7000 GCA_050250795.1 Alphaproteobacteria bacterium
ATCATCCACGCGACATTGTCCATCGAGGCGGGTGCGTTCATCGACGGCCTGTGCCGGCATGTCGATCCGAAGAAGTCCGTGGAGATCGGCATTGCCGCCGCGCCGACGGAACACCGCGCGCCGGAGGCGACGAAACCCAGCCTTGTGGTTGCGAGCGAGGCGGCCCCGGTGCCGCCCGCCGTGTCCCCTGTGGTGCAGGGAACGCCGTCCCCGGCCAAGGTCGGTCTCTAGGCGGGCGCTCCGGCGGCCTCGTCGATCCGCGCCAGAAAGGCGTCGATGGCTTCGGTCGACGGCGGTTCGGTCAGGGTCGGCGTATGGCCGGCATCGGGCACTGTGACCTGTGTCAGATCCGGATGCGCATCGGCCATCCGCGCAAAGGCCTCGGCGGTCAGAACGTCGGATCGGGCGCCGCGCAGCGCAAGGGTCGGAACATGCGCGATCGAACGGAACAGCGGCCACAGGTCGGGCAGCGGCCGGCCTTCGACAATCGGTGTCGAGACCTTCAAATCCCAGTCGAAATGCAGCATGCCGTCCGGGCCTTCCCGCCAGGTGCCTTCGGCCACCTCGCGCCACTCCTCGGGTGTCTTGACCGAGAGGTGGAGGCGGGCCTGGAGGTCGGCGATGGCGTCGTCCCAGTTCCGGTGCGGCCGGTTCTGGCGGACATAGGCCGCGATCCGCGACAGGCCGCCGGTGTTCAGTTCGGGACCCACATCGTTCAGCACGATCCCGGCCGGGACCGTGGGCATGGCCGCGCCCGTGGCCATCGAGAGCAAGCCGCCGAGCGACGTGCCGATGAAGATCGCGCGATGCAGCCCGGTCGCCGCCAGCAGGTGGCGGATGTCCGACAGATAGGTCGAGGGCTGATAATTGTGCGGATTGGGATCGTGGTCGGAGCGTCCGCGCCCGCGATAGTCGAGGCAGATCACGCGCCGCGTCGCACCGAGCCGGCCGGCGAGGCGGTGGAAGTCGCGGCTGTTGCGCGTCAGTCCGGTGAGGCAGAGCACGGGAAGGGCGGATGCATCGGGATCGCCGTAATCCCGGTAATACAGGGACAGTCCGTCCTGGGCCGTCAGGCGGCACTCGCGAAAGCCTGTCATGTCTTGCGGCGATCCCCTGAAGCTCGGTCGGACTAGGGTAGCACGACCTCTTTCGGCTCGGACATGAAGCGCGCAATGGTGAGCGTGAGCGCCGAACCGCTCTGGCGCGCACCATAGACGGTTCGCGTCTCGATCACGCGCTGGACGTAGTTGCGCGTCTCCTGGAAGGGGATCGATTCGATCCAGTCGACCAGCGTTTCCGCGTCTCCGCCCAGCGGGCCGAAGCTGGTCAGCCAGCGGTCCACCCGCGAAGGTCCTGCGTTGTAGGCGGCAAGCGCCAGGATGAGAGACCCGTCATAGCGTTGCAGCATCCGCGACAGATAGGCCTGTCCCAGTTGAAGATTGTATTCCGGGTCGTCGATCAGTCGCGACGAGGAGAAGGGCAGTCGCAGATCCTTGGCCATGCGTTCGGCCGTGGCGGGCATCAACTGCATCAGGCCGCGCGCACCCGCGAAGCTGACGGCGTTGGGCGCGAAGGAGCTCTCCTGGCGGACGACGGCATGGACAAGGGCCGGATCGGTCGCCGGCTCCGGCATCGACAGGGCCGGATAGCCGTGCTCGGTCAGGAGCACGCCGTCGTTCATGGCCTGTTTGGCGACATGGACCCCCAGATCCTGGCGGCCGATCTGCCGCGCAAGCCGTCCCAGCAGCACCCATTCCGCCGGGCTGCGCTTGTCGTCGGCCAGCTTGCGCAGGAACGAATCCGTCTGGTTTGCGGCCCCTGCGGCGGCCATGAACCGGACCACCCTGACCAGTTCGTTGCCGTCGAAGCCTGCGATGTCGGCATCGGTCGGCTCCGGCTCGGGCGGGATCGCGGGACGTTCCGCCTCCGGCAGGTTGGCGGCCGCGAGCTGGCCGTAGAAGGTCGTCATGTACTGGGCCGCCGTCGCGTACCACATCCGCGCGATATCGGCCTTGCCGGCATCTGCCGCCGCCCGCCCGGCCCAGTAGGCGCCACGCGAGAGGCTGATCGGGTACTGGACGTTCTCGTACAGAGTCTTGAAATGCACGAAGGCGGTTTCGTTTTCGTGCAGGAACCGCAACGCGATCCATCCCGAGAGCCATTCCGCCTCGGCGCGTTCGACGGCTTCGACCTGCCCATGCTCGCTGGCAAGACGGTAGGCGCCGCGGCTGTCGCCGTTCTGCAGCAGGCGCCGGACCTGGATGCGGCGTTCGATCCACCACTTGCCGGGTTCGCGAAGGTCCGCCGGCGGCTCCTTGAGCAGTTCCAGCGCACCGTCGTCGAGCTCGGCCCGCCGACGCCAGCGAACGCGTTCATAGACGAGACCGGGGTCGTCCTGCAGCCGGGCCGGAACCTGTGCGATGGCCGTGTTTGCGTTGCCGCTGCGCTCCATCAGCGCGATGCGCGCCTGGGCCAGCTTCTGCCAATCCGCGCCGACACGGCGCATCTGGCGCTTGGCGGCGCCGGTCCGCTCGTCCCAGAGCAACCGATCCAGGCGCACTTCCTGATCGCGCGGACGAAGCATGCCGCCGAACGCCTTGAGGATGCGGTCCTCCTGGTCGGAACTCATATCCATGTCGTGCCAGGCATCGCGGATGAGGATCGCCGCCTCGTCGCGCCGGCCGGCGGCCATCAACGCCGTGGCGAGACGCTCCGCACCGTCGGCGGTCGCGGGGCGCCGGTCGGCAAACCAAGCGAGCACGTCGCCATGCGACATCGATGGCGACATGGCTTCCTCGGCTCGTCGGCGCAGGCGTTCCATGCGCGGCCAGCCCGGATTGGCGGCGATGAAATCGGCGATGTCCGAGAATTCGGGCGCCGGACCCGGCGAGACGAGACGCAGCCAGTGGAGAGCCTTGCGGAGCAGCTCTTCCCGGCCTTGCGCGGCGAGTCCCTCGGCACTGTCCCAGTCGCCGCGCTTGGCGGCGGCGAAAGCATCGCGGTAGGTGGCCTGATCCGGCCCGTCGAGCGCGGCAGTATGCGCAGCGGGGGCGGATAAGAGCAGCAGGGAAAGTATTACTGGCCAGCGCAAGACTTCGTTCCGCTTCGGTTACGTCTATGAACTGCCTTTATTTAGACCAGGTTAGCAGAGACTTGCGTCCGACGCATCAACGACGGTCCGCGCAGGCGCGCTTGCCGCGCCCGCCGGCTTGGAAGTAAGGTCGTCGCGCGCCCGGCGGCACGTGGCCGCCTTTGGAAGGCGCATGGAGCGACACCGATGTTCAAGGGTTCGATTACGGCTTTGATCACGCCGTTCGATGGCGAGCGGCTGGATGAGGATGGGTTCCAGTCCTTTGTGGACTGGCAAATCCAGGAAGGGGTGCATGGCGTGGTGCCGACAGGCACGACGGGCGAATCCCCGACCCTGAGCCATGACGAGCACAAACGCGTGGTGGAGCTGTGCATCGACGTCGTTCGCGGCCGGGTGCCGGTGATCGCGGGGACGGGTTCGAATTCGACGGCCGAGGCGATCGACTTCACGCAGCATGCGCGCAAGGTCGGCGCGGACGCCGCGCTGGTGGTCGTGCCCTATTACAACAAGCCGACCCAGGAAGGCATGTATCTGCACTTCAAGGCGGTGGCCGAGGCGGCGGAAGATCTGCCGATCATCCTTTACAACGTCCCGGCGCGGACGGTGGCCGACATGTCGGTCGATACGGTGGCGCGTCTCGCGGAGATTCCGAACATCGTCGGCATCAAGGACGCGACCAACGATCTGACGCGTCCGGTCGCATCCCGTCTGGCGATCAAGAAGCCCTTCGTGCAGCTGTCCGGGGAGGACGGCACGATCGGCGCCTTCCTCGGCCAGGGCGGCGAGGGCTGCATCTCGGTCACCTCGAACGTGGCGCCCAAGATGTGTGCGGAACTGCACGAGGCCTGGCAGGCGCGCGACCTGGACAATTTTGCACGTCTGCGCGACCGGCTGATGCCGCTGCATCAGGCGCTGTTCTGCGAAACCAGCCCGGCGCCGGTCAAATATGCCGCGCATCTGCTGGGCAAGTCCTCGCCCTTCTGCCGGTTGCCGCTGGCGCCGCTGTCGGAAGGCGGGCGTGCAAAGGTCCGCGCCGCGATGGTGAGCGCCGGCCTGCTCAACTGACGCCATGGCCGCCAAGCTGATCTCGTCGGGGCAGGTTACCGAGAACCGCCGCGCCCGCCACGACTATGCCGTGGAGGAAACGCTGGAGGCCGGCCTGCTGCTGACGGGGTCGGAGGTGAAGGCGCTGCGGCAGGGGCAGGCCAGCATCGTCGAGGCCTATGCCGGACCGCGCAAGGGCGAGTTGTACCTGATCAACGCGAATATTCCCGAGTACAAGCAGGCGCGCGAAAACCACGAGCCGAAGCGCCCGCGCAAGCTGCTGCTGCGCCGGCGCGAGATCGAGCGACTGATGGGGGCGGTGCAGCGCGAGGGCATGACGCTCGTGCCGCTGAAGCTGTATTTCAACGAGCGCGGCATCGCCAAGCTGCTGCTCGGCCTCGCCAAGGGCCGCAAGAAGCACGACAAGCGCGAGGCGATCAAGGAACGCGACTGGGGCCGGCAGAAGGCCCGCATCGTCCGCGACCTCAGCTGACGGCGATCCGGTCCCGAACGGCGGCGAAGACGGATTCGAACATCGCCGGCGTCAGCCGGCCCGTGTTCGTGTTGTAGCGCGAGCAATGATAGCTGTCAGCCAGCAGCCTGCCGCCGGGAAGGGCATGCATCGCGCCATGCGCGAAAGGCCACGGCGCCTGCCGCAGGCCGAGCGCGGCGAGCGCGGCACGGTGGGCGACGGCGCCGAGCGCGACCATTGCCGCCAGGTGCGGCATGGCGGCGATCTCCGCAGCCAGGAAGGGTCGGCAGGTCGCGGCCTCGTCGCCGGTCGGCTTGTTCTCGGGCGGAACGCAACGCACGGCGTTGGTGATGCGGCAGTCCGTCAGCCGCAGCCCGTCACCGGCCTCGCGACCGTAGCGGCCCTCGGCGAAGCCGAACCTCAACAGGGTCGGATAGAGCAGGTCGCCGGCATAGTCGCCGGTGAAGGGGCGCCCGGTGCGGTTCGCCCCCTTGAGGCCGGGGGCGAGCCCGATCACCAGCACCCGTGCCGACAACGGCCCGAAGCTGGGGACGGGATCGTTGTGGAAATCCGGGAACGCGGCGCGGTTGGCGTTGCGGAAACCGACCAGCCGCGGGCAGAGCGGGCAGTCCGGGGCTGGAGCCGTCGCCATCGGCGGACCGCCTCAGGCCGTCTCGACGATGGCCTCGCCGTAGTCCCCGTCATAGTTGTCGTCGGAATAGCCGCCCGCCGGCGGACGGGGCAGGTGGCGGCGCGCGATCCGGTCGGCAATCTCCTGGAGTTCCACGAAATTGTCGGCCTGACGGCGCAGTTCGTCGGCGACCATCGGCGGCGCGGAGCGCGTCGTGCTGACCACGCTGACCCGCAGCCCCTTGCGCTGGAGCGCCTCGACCAGCCGGCGGAAATCGCCGTCGCCCGAGAACAGGACGATATGGTCGAGATGGTCGGCCATCTCCATCGCGTCGATGGCCAGTTCGATATCCATGTCGCCCTTGATCTTGCGGCGGCCCTGGGCGTCGGTGAACTCCTTGGTCGGCTTCGTCACCATCGTGTAGCCGTTGTAGTCGAGCCAGTCGACCAGCGGCCGGATCGGCGAGTACTCCTGATCCTCCAGCAAGGCCGTGTAATAAAAGGCACGGATCAGGCGGCCGGATTCGGAAAAGACGTCGAGAAGCTTCTTGTAGTCGATGTCGAAACCGAGGGCGCGGGCGGCTGCGTAAAGATTCGAGCCATCGATGAAAAGCGCGACTTTTTCAGTGGGCTGAATTTTAAGTGGCATGGATCGAGACCGCCAATCGCTTTCATTGTGAATATTGAGAGTGACAAGGAACTCAATACGGTAATCGACGCATCGCTCCAATGTCCGGGATGTTAATTATTTCGAAACCCCACAGGCGGCAAGGCCGATCTGGCCGCAGGCCGCCAACCCGTCCTTGAATTCGCGGGGCGGGAGAGACTATATACTCGTCCACTTATCCCTTTGAGACCGTTTTGGAGTATGGGCGCGCATGGCTCGTGTCACCGTTGAGGACTGCGTCGAGAAGATTCCGAACCGCTTCGAGTTGGTCATGGTCGCCGCTCAGCGGAGCCGTGACATTTCGGCCGGCAGTCAGCTGACCCTGGATCGCGACAACGACAAGAACCCCGTCGTCGCGCTGCGTGAGATCGCCGAAGCGAAGATCGATATCGAGGATGTCCGCGGCACGATGGTTCGCAACCTCCAGAAGCATGTCGAGATCGACGAGCCGGAGGAAGAGGAGCCGATGGACCTGATGGCGGCGGCGCTGTCGGGGGAAGCCTTCGGGATCGCCCAGCGGGCGGCCGAGGCCGAGTTCGAGGACGACCTGAAGGACGAGGACTCGAACGCGGCCGCCGGCGACGACGAGATGGAATGAGGCCGCAGCGCACCCGCTCGAGGATTGTCGCCGGCGGAAGGAACCGACCCCGATGATGCGGCAGTTCCAACTCGTCGAACGGGTGAGGAGCTACGATCCAGGCGCGGATGAGGATTGCCTCAACCGCGCCTATGTCTTTTCGATGCATGCGCATGGCTCGCAGCGGCGCGAGTCCGGCGACCCCTATTTCTCGCATCCCGTCGAGGTGGCCGGCATCCTGTCGGAAAAGCGGCTGGATACGGCGTCCATCGTCACCGGCCTGCTGCATGACACGGTCGAGGACACGGTCGCGACCCTGCCGGAGATCGAGAGCAAGTTCGGTCCGGAGATCGCGCGGCTGGTGGACGGCGTCACCAAGCTGACGCAGCTGGAACTGCAATCCGACAAATCCAAGCAGGCCGAGAACTTCCGCAAGCTCGTGCTGGCGATGTCGCAGGACATCCGCGTCCTGATCGTCAAGCTGGCCGACCGGCTGCACAACATGCGGACGCTGCACCA
>JBFWNZ010000206.1:0-6995 GCA_050250795.1 Alphaproteobacteria bacterium
GGTGGCGATGCTGGCGACCATGGCCGTGATGCTGCTGACCGGGCAGTCGATCAACATGGTCAGCCTGTTCGCGATGATCATGGCGCTGGGCATCGTCGTGGACGACGCCATCGTGGTGGGCGAGCATGCCGACGCCCAGCGCCGGGCCGGCCTCTCGCCGCTTGCGGCGGCCGAAACCTCGGCGGGCAGCATGGGCGCGCCCGTGCTGGCCTCGTCGCTCACCACCGTCGCGGCCTTCCTGCCGCTGTTCGTGATCGGCGACATCATCGGCAAGATCATCGTCGCGATCCCCTATGTGATCGTCACGGTGATCTTCGCCAGCCTGATCGAGTGTTTCTTCGTGCTGCCCGCGCATATGCGCGCCGCCCTGCGCGGCGATCCCGGCCGCGCGTCGCGCCTGCGCGACTGGCTGGACCGGCATTTCGACCGGTTCCGCGACGGGCCGTTCCGCCGGACGGTCCTGCTGGCCGTGCAGTGGCGCTATGCGACGCTGGCCCTATCGCTGGCGGCGCTGATCCTCAGCATCGGCCTCGTGGCGGGCGCCCGGCTGACCTTCCATTTCTTTCCGGCGCCGGAGCCCGACAAGCTCTACGCCAATCTCCAGATGGTGGCCGGCACCCCGCGCGAGACGACCGCCGCCATGCTGGACGAGATGGAGCGCGCGCTGCGGGTGGCCGAGGATCGCCTGACCGAGGGGCGGGGCGGGCTGGTCCGCATGGCGGCGGGCCATCTCGGCATGGCGGTGGGCGAGCAGGACACCTTTCGCGCCCAGGGCGGCGACGAGATCGGCGGCTTCGTTGTGGAACTGGCGCCGTCGGACGAGCGCGACGTGCGCACCGGCGCCTTCATCGAGGCCTGGAAGGCGGCCATCCTTCCGCGCCCCGGCCTGGAGGCGCTGACCGTCCTGCCGGCCCAGGGCGGGCCGCCGGGCCGCGAACTCGACATCCGGCTGACGGCGGCGGACCCGGAGGCGCTCAAGGCCGCGTCCGACGCGGTCAAGGCGCTGATCGCCCGCTTCCCCGGCGTCAGCGATGTGAAGGACGACCTGCCCTACGGCAAGCGCGAGACGGTGCTGACGCTGACGCCGCAGGGACAGGCGATGGGCCTGACCACCGAGAGCGTCGCCCGGCAGGTGCGCGCGGCCTATGACGGCGCCGTGGCGATGCGGTTTCCGCGCGGGGACGAGGAGGTGACGGTCCGGGTCCGCTATCCGCTGGCCGATGCGGATGCCGGCCTGCTGGAGCGCCTGCGTCTGCGCGGGCCGCAGGGCGCGGAGATCGCGCTGGAGGATGCCGTCTCCCGCCGCGAGAAGCAGGGCTTCGCGCGCATCCCGCGCGAGGACGGCAGCCGCGAGATCGCGATTACCGGCGAGATCGACGACGCGGTGACGAACGGCGACGAGGTGCTGGACGGGCTGCGCCGCGCCGGCCTGTTCGACATCGCGGCGAAATACGGCGTGTCCGTTGCCTTTGCCGGCAAGGCGGAGGAACAGGCGCAGACCCTGGGCGACATGCGGGCGGGCGGAATGCTGGGGCTGGCGATGATCTACATCGTGCTGGCCTGGGTGTTCGCCAGCTATCTGCGGCCGCTCGCCGTGATGGCGGTCATCCCGCTGGGCTTCGTCGGCACGGTGATCGGCCATCTGCTGCTGGGCTACGACCTGACGATCCTCAGCCTTGTCGCGCTGGTCGGTCTGTCGGGCATCCTGGTCAACGATTCGATCATCCTGGTCGGCACCATCGACGCGCGCATCCGGGGCGGGCAGCCGGTGCGCAAGGCCATCGTCGACGGCACCTGCGAGCGGCTGCGCGCGGTGATCCTCACCTCCGCGACCACCATCGGCGGTCTCGCGCCGCTGCTGTTCGAGGGCAGCTTCCAGGCACAGTTCCTGATCCCGATGGCCGTGACCATGGTGTTCGGCCTGCTGGTCACGACCCTGGTCGTGCTGTTCCTGGTCCCGGCCCTGATCGCGGTGCAGGGCGACGTCGCCGCCCGGTTCGGCCGGCAGGTCGGCGCGGTGGCGCAGCGGCGGCGCGCGCAGGAGGGCTGACGCGACCGCAGATTTGGCTTGCCCGCCTTCTGCGGCCGGTGCCTATTCCCGCGGCAATCCGGACCGGACCCATGGCCAAGCTGCCGCTCACCCTGCGCCTCGCGCTGTTCTATGTCGCCATCTTCGCGGCCATCGGCATCTTCATGCCGTTCTGGCCGGTCTGGCTGCATGCCCAGGGCCTGTCCGCGACCGAGATCGGCGTGGTGCTGGCGCTGGGTCGCTGGCTGTCGGTCGTCACCAGCCCGATGGTCGCCAACCTGGCCGACCGCACGGGCGAGCGGCGGCGGCCGATCCTGATCTGCGCGGCCGGGTTCTTCCTGACCTTCCTGCTATATCTGCCGGCGCAGGGCTTCTGGCAGATTCTCGCGGTGGCGGTGCTGGCGGCGCTGTTCCTGGGGCCGATCGGGCCGCTGCATGAAAGCCTGACCATGGCGTCGCTGGGCGACCGCCGCGCCCAGTACGGGCGGGTGCGCCTGTGGGGGTCGATCAGTTTCATCCTGGCGGCGATGGGGGCGGGGGCGCTGCTCGACCACCGGTCGCCGGACGTGATCCTGTGGGCGATGCTGGGCACCCTGGCGGCGATGGTCTGCATCGGGTTCGTCCTGCCCGATACGCGGCCGCCGCCCTCGGCGCTGAAGCTGTCGGCGATTCCGCGTCTGGCGACGAACCGGGTCTATGGGCCGTTCCTCGTCTCGGTGGCGATGCTCCAATGCAGCCACGCCATGATCTATGCCTTCGGCACGCTGCACTGGCGCGCGGCGGGCATCGACGACGCGGTGATCGGTTGGCTCTGGGCCGAGGGGGTGATCGCCGAGGTGCTGCTGTTCGCCTTCGCGCCGTCCGTGTTGCGGCAATGGGGGCCGGGGCGGCTGATGCTGCTGGCGGCGGCGGCGGGGCTGGTGCGCTGGCCGCTGCTTGGGTTCAGCACCGATCTGCCGGTGCTGGTCGCGGTCCAGGCGCTGCACGCCTTCACCTTCGGCGCGGCGCATCTCGGCAGCATGGCCTTCATCGCCGAGGCGGCGCCGCCGGGCCTCTCGGCGACGGCGCAGACCCTCTACAACACGCTTGCCATGGGCTTCGGCTTCGCCGTCATCACGCCGGCGCTCGGTCCGGTCTACGAGGCGCTGGGCGGCCACACCTATTATCTGATGGCGGTCCTGTCCGTGCTGGGCGCGCTGGCCGTGCTCGTCGTCATGCGCCGCTGGGACGGCCAGCCGATCCGGATATAGTTCACCGCCCGCGAAAGACGGGCGACCGCTTCTCCAGAAAGGCGTGGACCGCCTCGCGGTAATCCTCGGAGAAGCCGAGGGTGCGGTTCGCTTCGGCCTCCAGTTCCAACTGGGCTTCCAGACCGTTGGCTGCGCCCGCCTGGATCGCGCGCTTGATCGCGGCCAGCGCCATCGGCGGACCGTCGGCCAGCCGGCGCGCGATGGCGCCGGCTTCGTCCATCAGCGCGTGGTCGTCCACGCATTTCCAGATCAGGCCCCATTCGGCCGCGGTCTCGGCCGGCAGCGGTTCGGCGAGCAGGGCAAGGCCCATCGCCCTTGCAGTCCCGACCAGCCGCGGCAGATGGAAGGTGCCGCCGCAATCGGGGATCACGCCGATGCGGGCGAACACCTGAACGAAGCGGGCGGACCGCGCCGCGACCACGATGTCGCCGGACAGGGCGAAGTTCGCACCGGCGCCGGCGGCCACCCCGTTGACCGCCATGACCACCGGCTTGGCCATGGCGCGCAGGCGGCGGACCAGCGGGTTGTAGTTCTCGCGCAGCGACTGCCCCAGGTCGCGCGGCGCATCGCCGGCACGTACCGCCCGGTCGCCCAAATCCTGTCCGGAACAGAAGCCGCGCCCGGCGCCGGTGACGATCAGCGCTCGCACCGCCGCGCTGTCCGCCGCCTCGTCCAGCGCGGCGCGAAGGGCCGCGCGCATCGAATCGTTGAAGGCGTTCAGCTTGTCGGGCCGGTTGAGCGTGATCGTGGCCACGCCGTCGGCGACGGCGAACAGGACGGAATCGGACATCGGGCGTCTCCTGCTGCGAATCTTTTAGAATCGGGACAGATGGACAGCTTGTCCAGCGGACATGCGGTTGCTGCATGGCAGACGGTCCGCAACGAAATCTAGGGATTCCCCGAGGCATCGCTATAAGATCGCGCCGCACGCGGCCATGACCGCGAACGGAAACGCCTGAACGGAGTTCGGACCGTGGAGCAGCTCAAATACGAAGACATCCTCTATGAGGAGAAGAACGGGACCGCCACCATCACCATCAACCGTCCGGAGCGCATGAACGCGCTGCGCAAGCCGACCTATTACGAACTGGTCGATGCGCTGATGCGGGCGGGCTGGAACAAGCAGATTGGCGCCATCGTGCTGACCGGCGCCGGCGGCCGGGCCTTCTGCACGGGCGGCGACCAGCAGGACAAGGCCGAGGGCCGTGCGGGCCGCGGCATCATCGGCGTGCCGGTCGAGGAAATCCACAACCTGATCCGCGACGTGCCGAAGCCGGTGATCGCGAAGGTGCGCGGCTACGCCATCGGCGGCGGCAACGTGCTGTGCACGATCTGCGACCTGACCATCGCCAGCGAGAACGCCCAGTTCGGCCAGGTGGGCCCCAAGGTCGGCTCCGTCGACCCGGGCTACGGCACGGCCTATCTCGCCCGCATCGTCGGCGAGAAGAAGGCGCGCGAGATCTGGTACATGTGCCGCCGCTACACGGCGCAGGAAGCGCTGGCCATGGGCCTCGTGAACAAGGTCGTTCCGGACGACCAACTCGACGCCGAGGTCGATGCGTGGTGCGCCGAGCTGAACGAGCGCAGCCCCACGGCCATCGCCATCGCCAAGCGGTCCTTCAACGCCGACACGGACCACATCAAGGGCCTGTCGATGCTGGGCTTCGAGGCGGTGAAGCTCTACTACGACACGCCGGAAGCGAAGGAAGGCGGCCTCGCGTTCCGCGAGAAGCGCAAGCCCGACTTCAAGTCCAAGGCGAAGTAAGGGAGTCGCGGATCGTGGCGCGAAGCATGATGTTCACGCCCTTCGAGATGAAGGGCGTGACTCTCCCCAACCGTGTCGCTGTCTCGCCGATGGGCCAGTATTCGGCCGACGGCAAAGGCAATGCGACGGACTGGCATCTGATGCATCTGGGCAACCTCGCCATCTCCGGCGCGGGCCTGGTGCTGACCGAGGCGACGGCGGTCGAGCCGCGCGGGCGGGTGTCGCCCTACTGCCTCGGCATCTGGAGCGACGAGAACGCGGCCTCGCTGGAGCGGGTCGTCGCGTTCTGCCGCAAGCATGGCGGCGCCAAGATCGGCATGCAGCTGGCTCATGCCGGCCGCAAGGGCGGCGTCTCCACGGCCTGGGAAGGCCAGAAGCCGCTGGAGCCGGCCGAGGGAGGATGGGAGATCGTCAGCCCGTCCGCCGTCGCCTATCCGGGCCGCGCGATGCCCAAGGCCGCGGATGCGGGCGACCTGAAGGCGATCAAGGACGCCTTCGTGGCGGCGGCGAAGCGGGCCGATGCGCTCGGCTTCGATGCCATCGAGGTCCATAACGCCCATGGCTATCTGCTGCACTCGTTCCTGACGCCCTTCGCCAATACGCGCAACGACGAGTATGGCGGCGACCGCAAGGGACGGATGCGCTTTCCGCTGGAGAACTTCGCGGCGGTCCGCGAGGTCTGGCCGGAAAACAAGGTGCTGGGCATCCGGCTCTCGACGACCGACTGGGCGCCGGGCGGCTGGGACATCGAGGACACGCTGGAATTCTGCGAGCGGCTGAAGGAGCTGGGTGCCGACTATGTCGTCGCCTCGTTCGGCGGCAGCTCGGCCGACCAGAACATCCCGGTCGGGCCGTCCTATCAGGTGCCGCACGCGGCGGAGATCAAGCGCCATATCGACATTCCGGTCATGGCGGTGGGTCTCATCACCGAGGCGAAGCAGGCGGAAAGCATCCTGCGTACGGGTCAGGCCGACATGGTCGCGCTCGGCCGCGGCATGCTCTACGACCCGCGCTGGGCCTGGCACGCCGCGCACGACCTGGGCGACGAGCCTTATTTCCCGCGCCAGTACGAGCGTTGCCATCCGAAGATGCGGACCGTGGATTTCCTCAAGCCGCGGTCCGACGACGACGCCAAGAAGCGCGACTCAGCGAAGGCATAAGGACCGCCGCAAGGGGGAATCCGATGAGCGACGCGGGATACCGGGACGTCCTCTACGAGGAACGGGACGGGACGGCGACCATCACCTTCAACCGTCCGGACCGGCTCAACGCCTTCCGGGCCGGGATGTACGAAGAGGTGGTGGACGCCATCCTGCGGGCGGGATGGAACAAGCAGATCGGGGTCATTGTCCTGACCGGTGCCGGCGGCCGCGCTTTTGCGGTCGGTGGCGACCATGAGGACAAGGCCTCCGGGTCGCGGGTCGGACGCGGTGCCACCGGGGTTCCGGTGGAGGAAATCCACAACGCCATCCGCGACGTGCCGAAGCCGGTGATCGCCAAGGTGCGCGGCTTTGCCATCGGCGGCGGCAATGTGATCGCTACCGTCTGCGACATGACCATCGCGTCGGAGACGGCGGTGTTCGGCCAGGTCGGACCGAAGGTCGGCTCGGTCGATCCGGGCTATGGCACGGCCTATCTCGCCCGCATCGTGGGAGAAAAGAAGGCGCGCGAGATCTGGTATCTCTGCCACCGCTATTCGGCCTATGAGGCCCTGGAGATGGGCCTCGTGAACAAGGTGGTGCCGGACGACCGGCTCGACGCCGAGGTGGACGAATGGTGCCGCGACCTGAACGAGCGCAGCCCGACGGCCATCGCCATCGCCAAGCGGTCCTTCAATGCGGACAGCGACCGCATCCGGGGCATCCAGAGCATGGGCTTCCAATCGGTCGCCCTCTACTACGGCACGGCGGAACATCGCGAGGGGGGTGTTGCCTTCCGCGAGAAGCGCAAG
>JBFWNZ010000207.1:0-6897 GCA_050250795.1 Alphaproteobacteria bacterium
GCCGCCTCCATGCCAAGGCCGCTGGGCAGCGGCAGTGGGTAGAGGCCGGAGCGATGATAGGTATCGATATAGTTCAGGCCGCAGGCGGTCTGACGCACCAGCGCGTCCTTCGGGCCGGGAGCGGCGTCGGGCACACTCTCCCAGCGCAGAACCTCGGGTCCGCCCTGTTGGTGGATACGGATGGCATGGGTCATCTTGGGTCTCCCTCCCTGTGAGGCGCCGATGCGCCGGGCGCAGTCTGGCACGCGTCCGGCCCCGCCGAAAGAGGCTGGGAAATCTTCCACAGAACGCGAGAGTCCGGCGCCTAAAGCTTGGTATATCGGGAGAAATCGGCCGGTATTGAAGTACTCTCTCAGGATGCCCGGCGGCTGTCCCGCAGCGCGGCGCGCAGCGTTTCGGCGTCCTCGATCGGCAGGGAACAGGTCATTCCGCGGCACACATAGGCCGCGGGCCTGTCCGTCCGTTTGCCGGCGGCGGGATGTCCGGCGGGGAGAACGTCGCCCGGCGCCAGAAGCGTGACGACGGCGTTCGGGACGGAAACGGAATAGAGGGCGCGCCGAAGCGGGGCGACGGTGTCGGGATCGCCGGCGATGACCACCTGAACCGGATCCAGCATTAGGGCCTGGCCCGCGAGAAGGCTGGAGAGCGGCAGCGCGTTCCGCCGCATCTCGCCGCCGAAGGCGCGCAGCAGGGCCTCATGGCGCCGGCGCGCCGCTTCATCCCCTGTGAGGTGGTGCAGCCGCGCGAGCGTCTCCGCCATCATGCCGTTCCCGGACGGCACTGCTGCATCGGCGGCGGTTTTGGTTCTCACGATCACGTCGGCGGTATCGTCGGCGGTCAGGAAGTAGCCGCCGGCAGCGTCTGCATAGTGACGGTCGAGAATGAGAATCCAGGCATTACACCTATTGAGATAGGTTTTATCGCCTGTTGTCTCGAACAAAGCGATGGCGGCACGGCACATGGCCGCATAGTCGTCCAGGGTGGCCGGATGACGTGCCTGGCCGGTCGCCCAGCCATGTCGCAGCCGGTCGCCCTCCGCTATTCTCCCGGCAACGAAGTGAAAAGCCCGGATTGCGGCCTGACGCCAGTCCGGCCGGTCGAAGACGGAAGCGGCGCGCGCGGTGGCGGCGATGGCAAGTCCGTTCCAGTCGGCAAGGACCTTGTCGTCGCGCGCCGGCGGGACGCGGCGGGCCCGCGCCGCGAACAGGGTGTCGCGGTCCCTTGCCAATGCGGCCTCCGCCGGCGGATCGGGCGCATCGGTCTCGTGCAGCCGGTTCAGGATCGTGCGGCCCTCCCAGTTGCCAGCGACCATGATGCCATAGGCCGCCTTGAACCTCGGCGAGCCTGGGCCGAGCAGGGCATCGACCTCCTGCGCGTCCCATGTATAGAAACGGCCTTCCTCGCCCTCGCTGTCTGCGTCGAGGCTGGCGAAGAATCCGCCATCCGGATGGGTCATCTCGCGCAGGATCCACCCGATGGTTTCGGCAATCCGGTCGGCGTAGAGCGGCGATCGGGTGTCCTGCCAGACGAGGGTGAGCAGGTCGATCATCTCTGCATTGTCGTAGAGCATCTTTTCGAAATGCGGCACCAGCCAGCGTTCGTCGGTCGAATAGCGCGCGAAGCCGCCGCCGAGATGATCGTAAATTCCCCCTTGGCACATCCGGTCCAGGGTCAGGGTCACGGCATCGGCGAAGGCCGTCTCGCCGCTTCGGAGCCAGGCGCGCCAGAGCTGCGCTAGGAGCCCGCATTGCGGAAACTTGGGCGCGCCGCGCAAACCGCCATGGACGGGATCGATGTGCTCTCGCAGCCGCGCCGCCAGCCGATCCATCTCCGCCAGGGACAGAGGCTCGCCCGGCAAGGGTTGCGAGAGCTTGACGAGCCCGTCCCGGAGGGCCTGCACATTCTGCTGGACCTTTTCGGGTTCTTCGCGGAACACGCGGATCACGGCTTCGAGCACTTGGGGAAAGCCGGGGCGGCCGTAGCGGGATTCGGGTGGAAAGTAGGTTCCACCCCAGACGGGCTCGCCCGCGGGGGTGAGGAACATGGTGAGCGGCCAGCCCCCTTGCTCGCCCAGCATCTGGAGCGCGCCCTGATAAATGGCGTCCAGATCGGGGCGCTCCTCCCGGTCGACCTTGATGTTGATGAAATCGGCGTTCATCGCCGCCGCGATCGCGGGATCCTCGAAGCTCTCATGCGCCATCACATGGCACCAGTGACAGGCCGCATAACCGATCGATAGCAGGATCGGCTTGCTCTCCGAATGCGCCTGCGCCAGGGCATGCGCGTCCCAGGGCTGCCAGTGGACCGGGTTGCTGCGATGCTGGCGCAGATAGGGGCTGCTTTCATCGTCCAGGCGGTTGCGGCGCATTGCAGCGTGCCTCCCGCCGGCGGCGCCGGCTTCCGGTTCTCGCGAAGTCCGGCAATAATCTCTGTCGGATAACGTCGAATGCAAGGGGGAAGGAAGCGCGTGCAGGACACGATCTATGCCCTGGCGAGCGGCCGCGGGAAGGCCGGCGTGGCGGTGGTGCGGATCTCGGGCACGGCGGCGGTCCGCAGTCTCGAGTCCCTGACCGGGCGCCCGGCCGATGCGTTTCCCGGGCGAAAGGCTGTGCGGGCGTTGCTGCGCCATCCCGATTCGGGAGAGCCGTTGGACGATGCGCTGGCCATTCGGTTTCCAGGGCCGCGGAGCTATACCGGTGAGGAGGTCGTCGAGCTTCATCTTCACGGTGGCACCGCCGTCGTCGCTGCCGTCCTCGGCGCGCTGGGCGCACAGCCGGGGCTGCGAATGGCGGAGCCGGGCGAGTTCACCAGGCGCGCGTTCCTGGCCGGGAAGATCGACCTGACGGCCGTCGAGGGCCTGGCGGATTTGATCGACGCGGAGACCGAGGCGCAACGACGGCAGGCGTTGCGCCAGGCAGGCGGAGCCCTGGCCCGGCTCTATGAGGATTGGGCGGCACGGCTGACCCGGACGCTGGCGCATTGGGAAGCGAGCATCGATTTCGTGGATGAGGAACTGCCGGACGCATTGTCTGCGGAAGCCTGGGCAACCATTGCCGCCTTGCGATCGGAGATCGCGGCCCATCTGGCGGATGGCGGGCGCGGCGAAAGGTTGCGGGCCGGCCTGCGGGTGGCGATTACCGGCAAGCCCAATGCGGGCAAGTCGAGCCTGCTGAACCGGCTTGCGGAACGCGAGGCCGCCATCGTTTCGGCGGTACCGGGAACGACGCGCGACGTCATTGAGCTGCATTTCGACATCGACGGCTATCCGGTTGTGGTGGCCGATACGGCCGGTATTCGGGACAGCGACGATCCTGTTGAGGCCGAAGGTGTGCGGCGTGCCCGGCAATGGGCATCGGCGGCCGATCTGCGCGTGCTGGTCATCGACGGTGTCGGCGAGGCGGCCGATGCGGTTCCGGTGCCGGAGGCAGACACATTGGTCTTCGTGAACAAGGCCGATGCCTGGGGCGAGGAGGTGCGCCGCGGGTGGGGTGACGCTATCGCAGGGATCGCGCGGCGCGGAGGCTCGATCCATTCATTGTCCCTGGCGACCGGGGCCGGTTGGGGCGAGGCACGGGCCGCGCTGCACGATGCCGTTGTGACGCGGTGCGGTGTGGGTGAGGTTCCGCTGCTGACTCGGGCGCGTCATCGGGAGGCGCTGTCCGATTGCGGTGCGGCGCTGGCGCGTTGCGCGCCGGGCAGGCCGGTGGAGGTTGTGGCGGAGGAGTTGCGCCGGGCGGTTCATGCCCTCGGGCGGATTACCGGCCGTGTCGATGTGGAGGCGTTGCTCGACATTGTCTTTCGCGATTTCTGCATCGGCAAATAACATCTGGCGGCCGTTCATTTTCCATTGTTTCACGTGAAACACTGCCTGCCCCGCCGGATCGCCTTTACCCATCCGGCAGAGCGGCATAGATTGCGCGCATGAGCGAGCGTTGGGATGTGATTGTCGTCGGGGGCGGCCACGCCGGTTGCGAGGCTGCCGCGGCTGCCGCGCGCAGCGGGGCGCGTTGCCTGCTCGTGACCCATCGGCTGGACCGAATTGGGGAGATGTCCTGCAATCCCGCGATCGGAGGATTGGGCAAGGGCCATCTGGTGCGCGAGATCGACGCGTTGGATGGGGTGATGGGGCGCGTGGCGGACGCAGCGGGGATTCAGTTCCGGGTCTTGAACCGCAGCAAAGGTCCGGCGGTCCGCGGCCCGAGGGCACAGGCGGATCGCCGGCTCTATCGTGCGGCGATGCAGTCCGCCCTGGCGGAGATGGCGATGCTGTCGCTTCGGGCCGCCGCCGTTGAGGATTTGATGATCGACCGTCATGGGCAGGCCTGCGGCGTCGTGACGGAGGACGGCGAGCAGCTCGCGGCCGGCGCGGTCGTTCTGACCACCGGTACCTTTCTGCGGGGGGTGATCCATATCGGCGAAAGAACGATGCCGGCGGGCCGGGTTGGCGATGCGGCGGCCTATGGGCTGTCGGCCACGCTCGACCGGCTCGGCTTTGCGCTTGGCCGCTTCAAGACGGGAACGCCCCCGCGGTTGGATCGGAACAGTATCGACTGGGAGGGCCTGCCGCCGCAGGCCGGAGATTCGCCGCCGGAACCCTTCTCATTTCTGACGAAGGCGATCACGACCCCGCAGATCGAATGCCGGATTACCCATACGACCGATGCGACGCATCGTTTGATTCGCGACAATCTTCATCGGGCACCGATGTATTCCGGTCAGATCGAGGGGCTCGGGCCCCGCTACTGCCCGTCCATCGAGGATAAGGTCGTTCGCTTTGCATTCCGGGATGCGCACCAGATTTTTCTGGAGCCCGAAGGGTTGGACGACGACACGGTCTATCCCAACGGCATTTCCACCTCTCTGCCGGAGGAGGTCCAACAGGCCCTGTTGGTCACAATCCCCGGTCTGGAGCGGGTGCGGATGATCAGGCCGGGTTATGCGGTCGAGTATGACTATGTCGATCCGCGTGAGTTGACGCCGTGGCTGGAAACGCGCCGGCTGCCGCGACTGTTTCTGGCGGGGCAGATCAACGGAACTACCGGTTACGAAGAGGCGGCGGCGCAGGGACTGGTCGCAGGCCTGAATGCGGCCCGTCGGTCGGCAGGCGACGAACCGGCCATCTTCGACCGCGCCGACGGATATCTCGGCGTGCTGGTCGACGACCTTGTGACGCGGGGAACGGGGGAACCCTATCGGATGTTCACCTCTCGCGCCGAGTACCGCCTGCGTCTGCGGGCGGATAACGCAGACCAGCGGCTGACGCCGAAGGGGCTCGCCCTCGGCTGCGTCGGGCCGGATCGCCAGAAGGCTTGGGCCGAGAAATCGGCTGCGCTGGCTGCGGCGCGCGAACTAGCGGGTGGATTGCGGGCGAGCCCGGATATGCTGGCGAAGCACGGATTGCAGGTGTCGCGCGACGGTGTCGTCCGGTCGGCCGCCGAGCTGCTTCGGTTTCCGGGGGTCGATCTCCAGCGTCTGGCCGCGATCTGGCCGGTCCTTGGGACATTCGATCCGGCAATCGCAGAGCAGATCGAAACGGATTCCCTCTATGCCGGCTATCTGGAGCGTCAGGACGCCGATGTCGAGGCGTTCCGGCGCGATGAATCCCTGACCCTTCCGCCGGACATGGATTACGGCGCCGTCGGCAGTCTCTCCAACGAAATTCGCGAGCGCCTCTCGCAGGCGAGACCCCACAGCCTGGGGGCGGCTGCGCGCATTCCCGGCGTAACGCCGGCGGCGTTGGTCGCATTGCTTCGCTATGTCCGGCGCGAGGCTCATGTCTGAGGGTGCAGCTCTGCTGTCATTTGCCGCGTTTCAGGAGGCAGTCCCTGTTTCACGTGAAACAGGCGTGAGATTGTCCCGATACATCGAATTGCTGTCCCGATGGCAGCGCTCCATCAATCTGGTCGGCGCAACGACTTTGGAAGATCCCTGGCGGCGGCATATTCTCGACGCCGCTCAGCTCGACAGTTTGATCCCCTCGAATGCGGGCCGGATCACCGATTTTGGCAGCGGCGCCGGAATTCCGGGCCTGATCCTCGCCATTCTCGGGCGTGTAGATGTTCATCTGATCGAGTCCGATGCGCGGAAATGCGTGTTTCTGCGTGAGGCCGCGCGGCTCTGCGATGCACCCGTGACGGTGCATCAGAGCCGTATCGAAACGCAGTCCTGGCCGACCTCGGTCGCCGTCGCACGGGCGCTGGCGCCGTTGGATCGGCTGATCGCGCTGACGATTCCATATCTCACACCGAATTCTTTGTGCTTTTTCCTGAAAGGAAGAGGTGCCAAGCAGGAATTGACGGAGGCGGAGAAAAGATGGATCATGCCTGCGACCTGCCTTCCCAGCCGGTCCGATCCGGCAGGTGCCATCGTGAGGTTGGAGGGAATCCCGCATGAACGCTCAGCGACCCTATAACGAGTCCGGCCGTCGCCCCCGCATCCTGGCCGTCGCGAACCAGAAAGGCGGCGTGGGCAAGACGACGACAGCGGTCAATCTGGGGACCGCCATGGCGGCTTGTCGCAAATCGGTGCTGGTCGTCGACCTCGATCCGCAGGGCAATGCAAGCACGGGGCTCGGCATCGCGCGCAATAGCCGTGCCGTGTCGTCTTACGATGTGCTGATGGGTGAAGCCTCGGTTCAGGAGGCGGTACGCCAGAGCCAGATTCCCGGCCTCGACATCATCCCGTCGACGGAAGACCTCTCCGGCGCCGAGTTGGAACTGATCGGCTTGACCCGGCGGGAGTTCCGCCTCGCCGACACGCTGCAGGGCCTCTCTCATTACGAATACGTTCTGATTGACTGCCCGCCGGCCCTGGGTCTGTTGTCGCTCAATGCGCTTTGCGCGGCGGATGCCGTGCTCGTGCCTCTGCAATGCGCGTTCTATGCCCTTGAAGGGCTGA
>JBFWNZ010000208.1:0-6896 GCA_050250795.1 Alphaproteobacteria bacterium
GACATGGGCAAGCTGCTGCTCGACACGCGCGCCGTGGATGACGGCCAGATCGAGCATGTCTGCGCGCGCATCCGCGCGGCCCTGGCGGCGGCACCGGAGACGGCGGCGGACGAACGCGGCCCGCGCCGCCACGACCAGCTGCTGAAGCGGCTGCATGCCTGGCCGGCGCGGCCGCACCTCAAGCTAGGCGGATAGTCCGGTCGGCGATCTTCGCATCTTGTGCTGCGCTGAGGGCTAAAGCGAATTCGAATGGGCTTGCCATCGGCCCATAGCCGTCGAGCGTGTCGGATCGACTCGGACGCGACCAATCGCGGTTTGGTGGTATAATTTCAATGCTCCCGAACGCTCTGCAAACGATGGAGAGCCGCCATGTTCCACACCTATGTCTTGAACGCACGTCGCGTGCCGATTGACATCGACCGGGCGATTTTCCTGATGGATAAGGCCCTCTGGCAGAAGGTGATCGGCGAGGCCGCGAAGGATGGTCAGACCGATCCCCAAGAGATTTGGGGCGACTACTGCGAGAGGCACCGCGAGAAGTACGGCGCTCCCTTCGCGCCCAACATTCGCGAGACCCCGCTGTAAGCAACCCAAGATTCGAGGAATGCTCGTTCGCTAGCAGGTTCGGAGCCCCAGTTCCTCGATCGAGCCCTGCATTTCGCGGTCGAGCGCTTACGCTTTCCTTCGTCGGGTTCAGGACGCGGGCATTGCGACGCGCCTCAGTGGTCGGAGGCCGCGGCGAAGTTCTTGCCGAGCCCGGTCTCGTAGGCGACGCCTTCGGCGCTGAGCACGATCCCGCCGGGGCCGGCGTCGCGGACCAGCCCCTTGCGCGCCAGCGCCACCCAGACGGCCGGGTTGCCGAAGCCGCTGGCGTCGCGCGCCGACACCACATAAGGGCCGACATGCACATGGTCGCCATGGGCGTGCGGGATGCGCAGCAGGGTCACGTCGCCGCTGGCGTCGTCCTTGCGCGCGGATTGCGGGTCGGACGCGACGATCTGGGCCAGTGCCAGGGTGCGCAGTTGCAGGGCGTTCAGCTTGAGCGGGTTGGTCTTCGGCGGCATGGGGGCTTCCGTGGCTGTGGACGGGCGTGTGTAGCGGATCGCCGGGGCGCCGCCTACAGGTTCATGGCCTACAGGTTCATAAACGCGCCGCCGTTGGAATGGATCGTCTGGCCGCTGATGTAGTCGCCGCCGGGCCCGACCAGGAAGCGGATCAGGTTGGCCATATCCTGGGGCACACCCTTGCGGCCGAGCGGAATCTTGAGGTCCTTGAGCGGCGAATGCGACGACGACGAGGGGTTGCCCGCGCGCACCGTGTCGTAGGTGCCGACGACCACCTGGTTCGCCCGGATGCCGTAGGGCGCGAGGTCGTAGGCAAGGCCGCGGATGAAGGCGCCCAGGCCCATCTTGGCCGCCATGGTGTGGGCGCGGCCGGGCGCGCCCTTGGTCGAGGTCATGCCGCCGACGCCGATGATGGTGCCGCTGCCGCGCGTCTTCATCGAGGGCAGCACGGCCTTGGCGAGATGGAAGCAGCCATGGATCGAGATTTCGACGCTGGTGCGGAAGGTCTCGAAATCCATGTCCTCGATGCCGGTATTGCTGCGCACCGCGGCGTTGTGGACCAGGATGTCGATGCCGCCGAATTCCTTGACCGCGGCCGCGGCCATGGCGTTCACCGCATCGGCGTCGCGCACGTCGGCCAGGAAGGGGATGGCGCGGCTGCCCTTGGCCCGGATGCCCTCGACCACCTCCTCGCACAGTTCCTTCGCCTGCACGGCGTTGATGACGACGGCAGCCCCGGCATGCGCCAGTTCCTCGGCCGTCCTGCGTCCGATGTTGCGCGCGCTGCCGGTGACGATCGCCACCTTGCCGTCGAGTTCCCCGACCAGATCGACCATTCCCTCTCCCCTCGGCGCCGGCCCTAGAACGGCCGGTCGCCATCCAGTGTTGTGCGATGCATGTGGCGGACGTAGCGCGCCTCATCATAGGGCAAGGCGTGATGCATGGCGCAGCGGTTGTCCCAGAAGACCAGATCGCCCAGCCGCCATTCGTGGACATAGACGAATTCGGGCTGGGTGCTGTGGCGGTAAAGGGCGTCGAGCAGCGGCTTCGCCTGCGCCTCGTCCATCCCCTCGATGCCGATGGTATGCCCTTCGTTGACGTAGAGTGCCTTGCGGCCGGTCTCGGGATGGGTGCGCACGATCGGGTGCATCGCGTCCGGAAAGGTCGCCTTCTGCGGCTCGGTCCGGAAGCCGGGATAGCGGAACACCGCCCGCCGCCCTTCCACCCGCGCCTTGAGGTCCTCCGGCAGCGTCTCCCAGGCGCGGTACATGTTGGCGAACATGGTCTGCCCGCCCTCGGGCGGCAGTTCCAGCGCATGGAGCAGCGAGCCCTTGCTGGGAAAGTCCATGTAGGAGGTGTCGCTGTGCCAGTGCCGGCCCGCGTCGCGGATGCCGACATAGCGGCCGTCCACCTGCTTGTTCGAGACGAGGAACACCTCGGGAAAGTCCGGGTGGTTGTACTGGTTCAGCTTGTGGACGAACAGCGTGCCGAACATGCGGCTGAACGCGATATGGTCCGGCGGCGCCAGCGTCTGATCGCGCACGACCAGCACGCAGCGGTCCAGCCAGGCCTGCCGGATGGCGCGGAAACTGTCGTCGTCCAGGTTGCGCAGGTCGATGCCCGCGACCTCGACGCCGATGCATTCGCCCAGCGGTCGGATCTGCATGCCCGTTCCCTCCTGTCGCCGCCCTTGGGGCGGGTGCCGGCCGTTCGCCGGCGGGCGCGGCCGTTGCGGCCGTCGCCCCGGAAGAACGCTACGCCCGTCGCCGGGCTGCGATCAATCCGGCTTCGGCGGGCTCACGCCTTGGCCGACAGGCCCCCGTCGACGGCGATCTGCGCGCCGGTCACGAAGTCGGATGCCGCGGAGGCCAGGAACACCGCCACGCCCTGCAGATCGTCCGGGTTGCCCCAGCGGCCCGCCGGCGTGCGCTCCAGCACCGATTCGTACAGCCCCTGCACCTGGGCCCGCGCATTCACGGTCAGCTCGGTGTCCAGCCAGCCGGGGATGATGGTGTTGACCTGGATGTTGTCCTTGGCCCAGGCGGTGGCGAGCGCCTTGGACAGCAGCAGCAGGCCGCCCTTGCTGGCCGCATAGGGGATGGCGAAGGGCGCGCCGAAGACCGACATCAGCGAGCCGGTGTTGATGATCTTGCCGCCCTGCTTCTTCAGATGCGGATAGGCGGCGTGGCTGCACACGAAGGCGGAATCGAGGTTGGTCGACAGCACCTGGCGCCACTCGGCGAAGGTCAGGTCCTGCGGCGGCTTGCGCACGCTCATTCCGGCATTGTTGACCAGGATGTTGAGGCCGCCCATCCGGCGCGCCGTCTCGTCGATTCCGGCCCGGCAGGACGCCTCGTCGGTCACGTCCATCACCAGCGATTCGGCCTTGGCGCCGAGCGCGCGCAGCGTCTCGACGGCCGCCGCGTTCTTCGCCTCGTTGCGGCCGGCCACCATGATCGCCGCACCGGCCTGGGCGAGGCCCCGCCCCATGCCGAGGCCGAGGCCCCCGTTGCCGCCGGTGATCAGCGCCACCCGGCCCGTCAGATCGAACAGCTTCATCGCGTCGTTTCTTCCCTTGCGGTTGTTGTTGTCGCGGGCCGTCAGCCCGGCTTCTTGTCCAGCTTCAGCGCCGCCGAATTCATGCAGTAGCGCAGGCCCGTCGGCGTACCATGCCCGTCCGGAAACACATGGCCGAGATGGGCGTCGCAGCGCGCGCAGACCACTTCGGTCCGGCGCATGAACCAGCTGTTGTCGGCTTCTTCCCCGACCGCGCCGTCGCCCACCGGCGCCCAGAAGCTGGGCCAGCCGGTGCCGCTCTCGAACTTGGTCTCGCTGTCGAACAGCGGGTTGCCGCAGCACACGCAGGTATAGATGCCCTTGTCCTTGGAGAAGGCGTATTCGCCGGTGCCGGCGCGCTCGGTGCCCTTCTCGCGGGTGACGCGGTACTGCTCGTCGGTCAGCTGGCGGCGCCACTCGGCGTCGCTCTTGACCACCTTGTCGGGACGGTCGCTCATCGGTCGCTCTCCTTGGCCGTGCCTCGCGGCATCATAGGTCAGCTTGCGGCGTCGGGCACCCAGGTCCCGTCGACCCAGCGCCCGCAGGGGCGGGGCGCCGCCTTCTGCGCCCGCACGAGGTCGAGCAGGCGGTGCATGGCGCTGTCGCCGGCGCCCAGGGCGTCGAGATGCGCCACCGTGTTCTCCAGATACTCCGCGCAGCTGCCGAGCCAGCCGCAGGCATGCGCGATATGGGCGGCGATCACCGTGTCGGGCACGTCCTTGACATAGCGCCGCTGGCCGCGGTCGATCACGAAGGTGACGGCGCGCAGCGGCCCCTCGCCGCTGTCCAGCCGCACCCAGCGCGGCCGGTAGGAGCCGCTGATCATCTCGCGCGCCCAGACCACGGCAAGCTCGCTGCGGATCTGGTCGGCGGCGATGCGGAAGGCGATCCCCCGGCAGGCCCCGCCGCGGTCGAGGCCCAGCGTCAGCGCCGGACAGTCCGGCGAGCCGCGGCCCGAGGCCGACCACAGGCAGAAGCGGCGGTGATAGCCGCGCAGCAGGGCCGTGCGCTTCTCGGCGAAATGGAAGGCCGGGTTCCACATCAGCGAGCCGTAGCCGAACAGCCAGATGTCGGACCCCGCCGGCAGGCCGGCGATCGTGCCGTCCAGCGAGGCCTGGCGTTCCGCATCGGTCAGCGGCGTGCTGAGGCCGAGCGCGGCGGCCTCGCGGATGCGCTCGCGGACGATGCCGTTGAGGATGGAGTCGCGGGTCAGGGTCACGGGCGGCCGGATGGACAGGACATGGACGGTGCAAATCTGGCCGCGCGGGCGCCCGCTGGCAAGCCCGGCGACCGAGCGTGCCGCGTGTATCGGACAGGTCCCGCCACGCGGGTTACGCGTTGCCGCCAGGGCGTGCAAATGCCCAAAAAAGCGGCGTTCCTGCCTGTTTCTTGGGAGGGCAAGTCTTTGTTCTGTAGCGCTTTTGCAACAACCTGGGCGGAATATGGCGACATTGTGCAATTCCGGCTTTGCGTCCGGAAAAAAGGAGCGCATAGCGTTTGGCAACCGCTGATCATGCGGCAGGGGGCGTGGCGGAAATGCCGCGTTCGGCTTACAGGGTCACTACAGTCGAGGGACTAAGATGAACATGTTCACGAAGGGTCTGCTGGGCACCGCGGCCGTTGCCGCCATGGCCGGCGTGCTCGCCGCACCGGCGGCCGCGCAGACCGCCCGTCCGCGGCGGCGAAGGTTGTCGCTTCGGGCAGCGAGAAGGTCAAGCTGACGGTCAGCGGCCAGATCAGCCGTGAGATGACGCTGATCGACGACGGCAGCGAGACCGAAGTCAAGCACATGGACAACGACTACGCCCCGAGCATGTTCCGCATCGGCGGCGAGGGGAAGGTCAACAGCGAGACCTCGATCGGCACGATGATCGAGCTGATGGTCACGCCGAACAACTCGTCGGGCACCTCGCAGGACGCGACGAACACCAACAGCGGCGGCGCCAGCACGCATGAGGCGCGCATCGTCGAAATCTTCTTCGCGAACGAGAAGTACGGCACCGTCTACATGGGCAAGGGCAGCACGGGTTCGGACGGCTCGTCCGAACTGAACCTGTCCGTGCTCGGCGTGACGATGGCGCCGATGGCCAACAGCCTCGCCTTCGGCGGTGCGCTGTTCAAGGCCGGCAACGACGCCGACCGCCGCGGCCTGAACGCCGTCACGGTCGCCGGCGTGCTGAACGAGTTCGTCGGCATGGGCCGTATGAACCGCGTCCGGTACGACTCGCCGACCCTTTTCGGCACGCAGTTCCGCGCCACCCACGCCGACCAGGGCGACTGGGACGTGTCGCTGTGGCACCAGAGCGCCATCGCCGGCTTCGACGTCGCCGGTGCGATCGCCTACTCGCAGGCGCCGAACGGCCAGGACTACTTCGGCATGGTCGACGGCTCGGTCAGCGTCATGAGCCCCTGGGGCATCGGCGTGCATGGCGGCTTCGGCTATCGCGACCTGACGGCGGCGAGCGCCGCTCCGGGTGAGGATCCGGCCACGCCGTTCGGCTGGAGCGCCGGCGCCACCTACGAGACCATGCTGATCGAGGCCGGCAAGACCGGTATCGGCTACATGTATCAGAGCGTCAGCAACAACGCCGTCAACGGCTTCGCCGGAGCGGATGCGACCTCGCACCAGGTTGCCGTGGTGCAGCAGATCGACGCCGCCTCCACGGACCTGTACGCGGCCTGGACGCAGTTCAGCCTCGACACCACCGAGTATTTCGGTGCCGGCGGCGCCTATGTCGCCGGGTCGGGCTCGGGCATCCAGGGCGTCGGCTACGACGACATCAACGTGTTCAGCGTCGGCGCTCGCGTGAAGTTCTAAGTCTTGCGTTCCCGGTCCGGTTCTCCGGGCCGGGAACCTCGTGCCTTCCGAACGGCCGGACGAGGTGCCCGCGCACCTTATCCGGCCGTTTCGCTTTAGGGGTCGGCCGGCATTCATTATTCATATCGATTCGATGGCTGCGGCGAGCAGTTCGGTCGCCCGTTTTATACGGACCGCGGTGAGGACGAGCGGCTCGCCGAAAGGCTCGGCCCGGCGGCGTCTGGCGGCCGCGGCCGTTTCGTCCGCACTGGGAGCACCGGCGTCGGACATTTCCAAGGATGGCGGGGCGGTGTCCGCGGCGGGCGGTTCCGCAGCGTTCGCACCGATATGCGGATCGGGGCCGCGGATGGCGCCGGACGGCGTGGCGGGGCAGGGCGCGGCACCATCGGCGACGGGCGCCGGTTCCGCCGGGTCGTGGGGGCCGGTCCCGGCTCGGGTCTCCGGCTCCGTATCGGCGG
>JBFWNZ010000209.1:0-6882 GCA_050250795.1 Alphaproteobacteria bacterium
CTGCTGGCGTGGCTGGCGACGGTCGCCGCGATTATCGCGCTGACGCGCCTCGTCCGGCCCGCCCCGGCCCGACTTCCTGCCGAATAGCGCTATTGCAGGCCGCGCGGCACGGGCAGCGCGGCCCAGCCATAGGCCGCCTCGTGTAAAACCGTGCCCCAGAGCGGCTCGTCGCGCTCGGCAACCCGCGTGCCGCCCATCGCCTCATAGAAATAGCGGGCCGGATTGGCGTCCAGCACCCAGAGGACGGCCGAGCCGTGGCCCGCGCGCTTCAACGCGCCGAACTGGCGGTGCAGCAGGCGCCGCCCCAGCCCCTGTCCCTGCCGGCCCGGAAGGACATAGAGGGTATAGACCTCGCCGGAATAGGCGAGGCTGCGCTGGCGGTTGGGTCCGGCACTGGCGAAGCCGATCACGCCGTCGCTATCCTCCTCGGCCACCAGCACGATATCCGGGCTTGCCAGCACTCGCCGCCACATCGCGCACTCGCGCGGCTCCGACATGCGCAGCAGGACATGGTCCGGCAGGATGCCGGCATAGGTGTCGCGCCAGGTCTCGACCTGGACATGCGCGATGGCACCCGCGTCCATCGGCCCGGCGGGACGGATGCGGATCATGCGACCCGCTCCAGGATGGCGAGGAAGAAGCCGTCGGTGCCGTGCCGGCGCGGCGTCAGCAGCATCCGCGCGCCGATATCCGACGGCACCGCCCCCCCGACCGTGTGGGGCCAGACCGCCGCCACCGGCAGCGGACGGAAGTCCGGCCGGGCGGCGAGAAAGGCGTCGATCCGGTCGCCATCCTCTTCCGGCAGCAGCGAGCAGGTCGCATAAACGAGCCGCCCGCCCGGCGCGACCAGCCGCGCGGCATCGGCCAGGATCGCATCCTGTTCGGCGGTCAGGCGCAGGATGTCCGCCGCCCGCAGGCGCTCCATCGTCTCGGGATTGCGGCGGACCGCGCCGGTCCCGCTGCAGGGCGCGTCGACCAGAACCCGGTCGAACCCCGCCTCCGGCAGAAGGCCGCGCTCTTCCGGCAGCACGCGGCATTCGGCATTCCAGACCCCGGCCCGGGCCAGCCGCGGCCGGGCCCGCTCCAGCCGCGCTTGCGACCGGTCGCAGGCGACCAGCCGTCCCTGCCCGTGCATCGCCGCCGCCAGCGCCAGCGTCTTGCCGCCGCCGCCGGCGCAATAATCGAGCACCGCCATGCCCGGCCGCGCATCGACCAGCAGCGCCGCAAGCTGCGACGCCTCGTCCTGCGGCTCGATCCAGCCCTCGCGCCACGGCGCGGTCGCGGCGAGCGGGCGCCGCGCGGCGAGGCGAAGCCCCATCGGCGACCAGGGTGTCGGATCGGCGGCGATTCCCGCCTCCGCCAGCGCGGCGCGCGCGGCCTCGCGGCTGGCCTTTGCCGTGTTCACCCGCAGGTCGGTCGGCGCCTCTTCGCGCAAGGCCGCCATCTCGGCCGCGCGGTCGGGGCCGAAGACGCGGGCAAGCCCGCCTTCCATCCAGTCGGGATAGTTCCCGGCGACCGGCGCCGGCTGGCCGGGATCGTCCAGCGCCCACCCCGCCTGCGCCGCCAGCAAGGTCCGCTCCGCCGGGGTAAGAGGCTCAGGGCGGTGCGGCCCGCCGTCGAAACCGGCCTCCACCTCGGCGACGCTCCAGCCCGCTGCGAGAACCAGATGCGCCAGCACGCGCGGACGAGCCGCTTCCGCCGCCGCGCCGAGATGCCAGTCGAGCTGCCGCCAGCGGCGCAGCACGCCATAGACGATGCCCGCAATCGCCGCCCGGTCGCCGCCGCCGGCGAAGCGGCTGCGCCGCGTCCAGCCGGACAGCACGACATCCGCCGGCGCACGCGCAGCGGCGATCTCGGTCAGAATCTCGATGGCGGCTGCGGCGCGGGCGCCCGGCGTCAACTGCTGACGCGGTAGTTCGGGGCTTCCTGCGTCACCGTGATGTCGTGCACATGGCTTTCGCGCAGGCCGGCCCCGGTGATGCGCTGCATCACACAGTTGCGCTGCATGTCGGCGATGGTGGCGTTGCCGGTGTATCCCATGGCCGAGCGCAGGCCGCCGACAAGCTGGTGGATCACCGTGCCGACCGGCCCCTTGTAGGGAACCCGACCCTCGACCCCCTCGGGCACCAGCTTCAGAGTCTCCGACACCTCCTGCTGGAAGTAGCGGTCGGCCGAGCCGCGCGCCATGGCGCCAACCGACCCCATGCCGCGATAGGATTTGTAGGACCGCCCCTGATACAGCACGACCTCGCCCGGCGCCTCGTCGGTGCCCGCAAGCAGCGAGCCGATCATCACACAGTCCGCGCCGGCCGCGATCGCCTTGGCGATGTCGCCGGAGAACTTGATGCCGCCATCGGCAATCGCGGACACGCCGGCCTTGTGACAGGCCTCGGCCGCGTCCATCACCGCGGTCAGCTGCGGCACGCCGACGCCGGCCACGATCCGCGTGGTGCAGATGGAGCCGGGACCGATGCCGATCTTGACCGCATCCGCACCGGCATCGATCAGCGCCTTGGCCCCGTCGGCGGTCGCCACATTGCCCGCCATCACCTGGGTATAGTTGCTGAGCCGCTTGACCGCCGCGACCTGGTCGATCACGCCCTCGCTATGGCCATGCGCCGTGTCGATCACGATCACGTCGCAGCCGGCATCCAGCAGCGCCTCGGCGCGCTTCAGCCCGTCCGGCCCCACACCCGTCGCCGCGGCGACGCGCAGGCGGCCCTTCTCGTCCTTGCAGGCGGCGGGATAGGCCTTGGCCTTCTCGATATCCTTGACCGTGATCAGGCCGACGCAGTGCTTCTCGTCATTGACGACGATCAGCTTCTCGATCCGGTGCTTGTGCAGCAGCCGCATCGCCTCGTCGCGCGACACGCCCTCGCGCACGCTGATAACGCCCTTGGTCATCAGTTCGCGCACGGGCTGGCTCGGGTCGTCGGCGAAGCGCACATCGCGGTTGGTCAGGATGCCGACCACCCGGCCGCCGCGCCGGGAGACGACCGGGATGCCCGAGATGCCGTTGCGGGCCATCAGGTCGAGCGCGGCGCGCAGCGTCTGCTCGGGCGTGATGGTGATGGGGTTCACCACCATCCCCGCCTCGAACCGCTTCACCCGCCGGACCTCCTCGGCCTGACGCTCGATGTCGAAATTCTTGTGAATGACGCCGATGCCGCCGGCCTGGGCCATCGCGATGGCCAGGCGATGCTCGGTCACGGTGTCCATCGCCGCCGACATGACGGGAATGCCCAGTTCGATGCTGGCAGTCAGCCGCGTGCGGGTATCGGTCTGGTTGGGCAGGACAGCGGACCGGGCGGGCTGGATGAGGACGTCGTCGAAGGTGAGCGCTTCGCGAAAACTCATGCTGATCTCTTCCGCCGGACAGGGCCGCAATATACACGAGCGATCCTGCCTGCCAAGGTCAAGCTTGCCCCTCCGGATCGCCTCGGAAGCCGGTTGCGACCAGATAGAACTCGCGGCTTTCGTCGCGGCTGGCCGCCGGCTTGATCCGCGCAACCTTCGCGAAACGCTTGCGCAGCGCCGCCGTCAGCGCCGGCTCGTCGCTGCCCTGCAGCACCTTGGCGACGAAGCCGCCGCCGGGCAGCAGAACCGCCGCGGCAAGATCGACCGCCGCCTCGGCAAGGCCGACGCTGCGCAGATGGTCGGTCGGCGCATGCCCGGTCATCGAGGGCGCCATGTCGCTCAGCACAAGGTCGGCCGGCCCACCCAGCACGTCGCGCAATTGCGCCTCGACCGCCGGGTCGGTCAGGTCGCCCCGCAGCACGACCGCGCCGGGCACGGGGTCCATCTCCAAGAGGTCGAGCGCCACCACCTTGCCGGACGGCCCGACCTTCTCGGCCGCATACTGGGTCCAGCCGCCGGGCGCGGCGCCCAGATCGACCACGCGCATCCCGCGGCGCAGCAGCTTGAACTTGGCTTCCAGCTCTTCGATCTTGAACACCGCGCGGCTGCGATATCCCCGGCGGCGCGCTTCCTGCACATAAGGGTCGTTCAACTGGCGCTGCAGCCAGCGCGTGGACGAGGCCGAACGCTGCCGGGCCGTCTTGACGCGAACAGCGGCGGCACGGCCCGGCTGACGCGTGCCCCCGCCCTTGCCGCCCTTAGATCCCGGCATTGCGATCCGGTCCGCCTTGCGACGATTCCATCAGATCGATCAGGATGCCCTCGCGCACGCCCCGGTCGGCGACGCGCAACCGACCCACCGGCCAGCGCCGGCAGATCGATTCCAGGATCGCGCAGCCGGCGACCACGAGGTCCGCCCGCTCCGCACCGATGCAGGGCTCCGCGGCGCGGTCTTCGGCATCGGCCGTCAGCAGGCGATGGCTGATCTCGCGAATTGCGGGGAACCCCAGCATCGCCCCATCGACGCGCGACCGGTCATAACGCGCGAGGCCCATATCGATCCCGGTCAGCGTCGTGACCGTGCCGGACGTGCCGACCATCTGCACACGGTCCTGCTGCACGGCCTCCGCAATACCGAACCGGTCGCAGAAGGGCGCCAGCCTTTCGCCGATCCTGTCGATCAGCGCGGCATAGCCCGCTTCGGTAAAGCCCTCCTGGCCGTGACGTTCGCTCAGCGTCACCACGCCATCGGGGATGGAGAGAGAACCCAGCATCTGCGGTCGCGATCCCGTAAGGTCGAGCCAGACGATCTGCGTGCTGCCGCCGCCGATGTCGAACATCAGCGCATTCGGCTTGCCCTCGTCGAGCAGCGGCAGGCAGCCATGAATCGCAAGGCGTGCCTCCTCCTCGCATGTGATCGTCTCGATCGCAAGTCCCGTCTCGGCTTCGACGCGTTGCAGGAACTCGGTGCAGTTATAGGCGCGGCGGCACGCCTCGGTGGCCACGGCGCGGGCGCGATCGACCCCGGCGCGGCGCATCTTGCCGGCGCAGACCCGCAATGCCTCGATGGCGCGATCCATCGCCGCCTCGCTCAGCCCGCCGCTGCGGTCGAGCCCCTCGCCCAGCCGGACGACGCGCGAGAAGGCATCGACCACCTGAAAGCCAAGCGGCGCGGTCCGCGCGACCAGCAGCCGGCAGTTGTTGGTGCCGAGATCGAGGGCGCCATAAACATGCTGCAAGCGCTCAGCCTCCCCGGCGTTGCGCCTCCCGATGACGTCCCTTCGCCGGCGACGGTTTAAATAACCCGCCATCCCGACGTCGTTTCCTTCCCCGTTCGATCCGCTCATTCTCGGGAACTCCCGGCGAGCGGTATCGCGGTAAATCCTTGCCCGATTCGGCACGCTGCGCAAGCCTGCCTGTCGGCCGGGGCAAAATTACCGTCCCTTGCCCCTACACAGGCCGGACCCGATGTGTTAGAAAGCCGCCCTTCCGAGGGGGTGGCCAGCCTGCCCCAACCGATGGCGCCCGCTGGGGGATAGTTCAACGGTTAGAACACTCGGCTCTGACCCGAGTAATCTTGGTTCGAATCCAGGTCCCCCAGCCATCGCGCCGCCACGTACTTCTCTCAGAAAATTCAATGCCCTGAAATGGCTGGAAAGCCTAGGCGATCCTTCGTCGATCTATAATTTCCTGAGCACCTGAATTCACTAGCTTCTTCCTGAGCGACCGACAGTTCGACGCCTGGATCAAAAAAGCCCCTCAATGCAGGCGGCCCCAATCGTCACAGCCGAGCCCCTTTCGCGAAGGGTGAATTTACGGAGTGGCCAAGGCACTCGGCATTTCGCGGCCCTTGATGGCCCATTGCATAGAGATCAGGAGCCACCCGTCCTAGTACGTTGGGAAGGACCAGCGAGCGAAGCTGGCAGAAGCGGCGGCACTGAAAGCTAGGATCAATCAGAAACCGTGCTGCCTTCGGCTCTTCGGACACCCATAGCATTTTCATTTCATGAATTGATTTTATGAAATGAAAATGCTATATAGGTCTCAAGTCGATGCGTCCTGGAGATTGCTTATGGCTGCAACGGTTCATGTTCTGCGCCCGCAAACCCCGCCGTTGACTGGCTTCCTTCGCGTTGGCCACACGGGCCACCGGAAGCTCTTGGAACTGCAAGCGGCTGGACGTCTGCAGTTCCGGCGCATCGTGTTTGATGCAGCGCATTTGGAAGAGCAGATCGAATTGGCCAAACGCTTGAAGGCTAGTGGCTGTGAGATTGTTCTCGATCCGAACTTCGCAGAGATGGCAACAGAAGGCCGGTTCGGCTCTTCCTCTATCCAAAAACTGCCTTGGGCGAATCTAGATCGACCCTGGCGTCCTGACGACTTCGACGGTCGACGAAACCACGATACAGCCAAAGTCGTCGCCGATTTCGCAGTGAAAGCCGGTGTGGACGTTGTCTTAGCGCCAACGCATCTGCTGGAGAAGGTCCGCGATTCCTGGCAAGTAATTGACCTCCGCTTATGCGAAGCGCTCAGGCGCGAACTCGACCAGTCCGGCGGATCGGACACTGCAATCGACTATCAACTAATCACTACCAGCACCCTCCTCAAGGATGGTGTCTATCGACAGGCTTTGGCAGCAGATCTAGCGTCTATGCCGATCGAAAACGTGTGGATACGCGCCTCCGGCTTTGGCGCCACAGCGACCGGCGCCGGCACGAGACATTTCATCGAAGCGGCTCGCGGCTTTCACGAAATTGGGCGACCTCTGGTGGTCGATATGGCCGGCGGCTTCGCGGCATTAGGCGCCGCTGCGTTTGGCGCCGTGGGTGGGATTAGTCATGGTGTCGGGCAGAAGGAGACTTTCAAGGCTGCGGATTGGCGGAAGCCGCCGTCAGGCGGCGGCGGTGCCAGTGCGCGAGCATATGTGCATGAGTTGGCTCGCTACTTCAAAATAGACCAAAACCAAGCGATATGATGAGTGTAGGGTGGATGTTAGCGTTTCGACTGCAACGATAAGATCTGCTA
>JBFWNZ010000210.1:0-6844 GCA_050250795.1 Alphaproteobacteria bacterium
CCAAGCAGAAGCCCGCCTTCGAGGGCAACTGATCGGCTAGGCCTCCGCCCATATCTGACGATAGACCTTGGGGTCGGTATCGGACTCCGTGTTGATGACAAGGACCCGGCTCGCGGCATCAAGCCCGAGCCGGGTTCGCGTTTCAGGACAGCCGCAGGCCGCGAGGACGCCGGCAAGTCCCGCCGCGCCCGAGGGACCGGCGATGATGGTCGGATCGCCCTTCTTCGGACGGGCCAGACAGCGGACGGCCGCGGCAAAGGCCGCTTCCGTCACGGCGATGAAGTCATTGGTGCCCGCATCCAGGATCGGCCACGCAAGCGTGGAGGGTTCGCCACAGGCAAGTCCCGCAGCCAGCGTCTCGTGAGGGCCGCGTACGGCCGCGATTTGTCCCCGCCGGGCACTTGCCAGCAGGCAGGCGGCACTTGCGGGTTCGACCACGACGAAACGCGGCATCGAGGTCGCATAGCGACCGGCCAAAGCTGCGACCAAGGTCGCGGCCATTCCGCCGACGCCCCCCTGAAGGAACACATGCGTGGGTGCAGGGCCGCGATATTCATCGGCGATTTCGTCTGCAATCAGTGCGTACCCGCACATCACCATGCGGGGAATAGCCTCGTAGCCGGGCCACGCCGTATCCGATACCACGGTCCATCCCGCGCGCTCGGCCGTGGCAGCGCATAACCTGACGGCGTCGTCATAGGTGCCGGGGATCCGAACGATCTCAGCGCCGAAGGCCGCGATGGCCGCTGCGAAGGCATCGCTGACGCGGGCGTGAAGAAACACGATGCATCTCGCACCAGCCTGCGCGGCACCCCAGGCAACCGCCCTGCCATGGTTGCCATCCGTGGCGCAGGCGAAGACGGGCGGTTTCGAGGCCCCGGCCGCCAGCATTGCGACGGCATAGGCGCCGCCAAGCGCCTTGAAGCTGCCTAGTCCAAACCGGTGGCCTTCATCCTTGACCATGACCGCGGCCAATTCGCACTCATGTGCAAGGCGGGGCAATGCGAGAAGAGGAGTCGGCGCATAATCGGGCCAGGCGGCGATCCGCAGCGACGCGGCATGCCGTTCTGCTTTGGGCAGCAGGGCCTCGACCGTGCACGCCAAGGTCTCGCAATCGCGTGGGCGGTTAGTGACGTGGTCGGCAATGTCCGTCATGCTGCGTTCCCGCATGTCGTCGGAGCGGTATCGTAAGCATTTGTCGCAACAACCCGCCCAATGCATTAAATTTAGGCATAACCATGCCGTATCGGAATGACGATGTTCGAGTTGCGTGACCTCCGGTATTTCGTTGCCGTCGCCGAGCGCTTGAACGTCACACATGCGGCAGAAGCCATCCACATCAGCCAGCCCGCATTGTCACGGCAGATTCAGGCACTCGAACGCGATCTTGGCGTCGCCTTGTTCGATCGAGTGGGAAAGCGGCTTGAGCTGACCGCGGAAGGCGCCGATTTCCTGCAGCATGCTTCGGCTCTTCTGGAATCTGCGGATGCAGTGGCTGCACGGGCGCGTGGGCTGGCTGCGGGCGAGGTAGGCTATTTGCGAATCGGTGCGACCCCCCAGACGATCGAGGCCTTGCTGTCGCGGGCCTTGGCCCGCTTCCGCCTGACGCATCCGCGCGTCGAGGTCGGATTGGTCGAGGGTGCGAACGACCGGCTTCTCGAACTGGTATCCAGCGGCAGCATTCACCTTGCGATCGCAGCTCTTTCACCGATGCTGGGTCTGGATTCGCGCGAACTCTTCACGGCCGGTCTGCTGGCCGTCCTGCCGCCGGACGACCGGCGCTCGGGGCAAACCGCCCTGGAAATTTCGGAACTCGCCGGCGATACGCTCCTGCTGCTGAAGCGCGGCTTCATGACCCGCGATCTTTTCGATCAGGCCGTTCACCAAGCCGGGGTTCGGCCGCGCGCGCTGCTGGAAAGCGGCAACCCGCATAGCCTGCTGGCGCTCGCCAAGGCCGGGCACGGTATCGCCATCGTCTCGTCGACGGTCTCGCTGCGCCCCGGTGTGGACCATGCCGTTTCGCTGCTGTGGCAGGGGCGGCGGATCGGGCGCCGCGTCTCCGCGGTCTGGAATCCGCAGCGCCACCGGCCTGCGGCTCTGGAGGCATTCATGGACACGCTGCACGCAACAGCCCAGGAAGTGCATCCCGACGCCAACGACCTGGGCGCACAACCGCCGACGGTCGGCGAACTGGCCGCGCTCGTCCCGGTGGATTAAGGGGCTGCGGCGCCAGTTCGCGCGCGCTGTCGCGTCTCCCGATACAGGATGAACAGCCCGGCCGCGATCACGACGCCCGCGCCGGCGAGCATCGTGACCGTGGGCATTTCCTGCCAGAAGACGATGCCGAACAGGATCGTCCACACCAGAGCCGTATATTCGAAGGGAGCGGCAATGGCCGCAGGCGCGAAGCGATAGGACATGACCAGAAATATCTGCGCCACGCCGCCCAGCACACCGACCGCGACCAGCCAGAACCATTCGGTGCCGACCGGCGTCCGCCAGTTGAAGGGCAGGAGCAGTCCGGTGACGACGGTCACTGAGAGGGTGAAGTAGAACACCGTCGTCATGGTGCGTTCCGTCGCGCCGAGCTGCCGCAATGCGATGGTCGCCAGCGAGTACAGGAATGCGGCGAGCAGCGGCATCAGATAAAGCCAGTGTATCTGCCCGCCGCCGGAAATCGCCACGGGCTGGAGGATCACCAGAACGCCGAGAAAGCCGACGATCACCGCCGCCCAGCGACGCCAGCCAACGGGCTCGCCAAGCAACGGCACCGACAGCGCGGTCACGAAAAGCGGCATCGCGAACAGCAACGCGGTGACATCGGCCAGCGGCAGATGCGCGAATGCCGTGAAGGTGCAGAACATCGACGCGATGCCGGCCAGCGAGCGCGACGCATGGCCCCAGGGACGTCGGGTGCGCATCAGGTCGAAGCCCTGGATGGCAAAGATCGGCATCATCAAAAGCAGGGCGATCAGGCCGCGGAAGAACTGGACCTGTATGGTCGGAAACTTGTGACCGAGATGCTTCACCACGGCATACATGGCGGAGAACAGCAGTGCCGAAAGGCAGAATGCGGCGATTCCGCGAGCAATGTTCGCCGGCGTCGGCGGCAAGGCTTCGGCCGCAGCGGTCGGTTTGGAAGGCATGGCGTACCGGAGGTCGAGACGGCGGGCGGCAGACGGTAGCAGTCCGGCAGCGTGTCCGCACGCACATCCGTCGTTGCGTGCCGGTCCGATACCGGAATAGGCTGCGGGCCGCAGATCGCATACACGGACCCATCGGAAATAGGGGGCGATGGCCCGTATTCTCTATGAGCTGGCCGGCAGGGACGACCGGCGCGCCAGTCCGTTTTGCTGGCGCGCGCGTTTGGCGCTTGCCCATAAGAGGCTGCCGACGGTCTATGAGCCTTGCCGCTATACCGGCAAGGACAAGATCGCCTTCAGCGGTCGTGACCGCTATCCGGTGCTGGTCGATGGCAACCGGGTCGTGCCGGATTCCTGGGACATCGCCTGCTATCTGGACGAAGCCTATCCGAACCGGCCCATGCTGTTCGGAACGCCCGCCAACCGCGGCATCGCGCGATTCCTGAACGAATGGGCGGACATGCTGGATCAGTTCCTGTTCCCGGCGATCGTGCTCGATTGCTGGAAGGCGGTGCATCCGGACGACCGCACCTATTACCGGGCTGCGCGCGAGGCGCGTTTCGGACGAACGCTCGAGGCCGTTCAGGCGGATCGGCCGCATCACGCCGCGGCTGTCGCTGCGGCGTTGCCCCCGTTGCGCCGCATACTCGCCACCCAGCCCTGGCTGGCGGGCGAGGCACCGGCTTACGCCGACTATGCCGTTTTCGGCGTCCTGCAATGGACCCGCTGCGTCAGCTCCTGGCAGTATCTTGACCGCGACGATCCGATCTACGAATGGCGCAGCCGGATGATCAGGCTGTTCGACGGTCTGGCGGACTCCGTGCCGCACTACGATTGGTAAGCGCAAACGAAAGGAAGAACGCGATGAGCGGTGACATGGTCCGCATCCAGGCAAAGGACGGCAGCGGCAGCTTCGAGGCCTATCTGGCCGCCCCCAAGAGCGGGAAAGGGCCGGGTCTTGTTATCCTGCCGGAGATCTACAACTCCAACCACTGGGTCCGGCAGGTCGCGGACGGCTATGCCGAGCGCGGCTTCGTATGCCTTGCGCCCGACGTCTATTGGCGCCAGCAGCCGGGATTGTATCTCCAGTACAACCCAGAAGATCAGAAGCGCGGCCGGGACCTTCATGCGAAGTTCGATCATGCGAAGTTCGGCGAGGATCTGCAGAGCTGCGCCGACTGGTTGCGCGCTCGTCCCGACTGCAATGGGAAGATCGGCGCCGTCGGTTATTGCCTGGGCGGCAAGCTCGTGTATCTCGGCATGGCCTGGCACATCATCGATGCCGGTTCGGCCTATTACGCCGTTCAACTGGACCAGTATTACGATGAGGCCAAGAACATCACCGGGCCGATGACCATGCATTTCGGCTCGCTCGACTATCGCGTGCCGCCGGAAATGTATCAGAAGCTGTGCGAACTGCTGGCGCATGACAAGCAGTGCGAGATGTACTGGTACGAAGGTGCCGACCACGGCTTCAACCGCTTCGGCTACCCGCCCTATCATCCGGAGGCCGCGACGCTGGCGCTGGACCGGACGCTGGCCCAGTTCGCCGCGCATCTCGGCACCTGGAAGGCCTGACGGGCCCGGCATGTCCGCCTTCGGCAGGAGGCTCGACCGGCGTGCGGCCAATTATCGGCCGCTGACGCCGCTCGGCTTCCTGACGCGGGCGGTTCGCCTCTGCCCCGAGCGGACGGCGGTTATCCACGGCGATGGCCGCTACAGCTATCGGACATTCTACGAACGCTGCGTGCGGCTGGCCTCTGCCTTGGCCGCGCGCGGCGTCGGCCCCGGCGACACCGTCGCGATCCTGGCCCCAAACTCGCCGGCGATGCTGGAGGCCCACTACGCGGTGCCGATGCTCGGCGCCGTGCTGAGCCCGATCAACACGCGCCTGGATGCGCCGACGGTCGGCTACATCCTCGACCACGGCGAAGCCAATATCCTGCTGCTCGATGCGGAACTCGCGTCTCTCGGATTGTCAGGCTTGAGGGAGGCCGCGCGCCGTCCCGACCTGATTGAGATCCACGATTCGTCGGCCGCGCCGTCGGCGTCGCTTGGCGGACAGGATTACGACGCCTTGCTGGCCGCCGGCGATCCGGATTTCGCCTGGCCGGGCATCGAGGACGAGTGGCAGCCGATCAGCCTGAGCTATACCTCGGGGACCACGGGCGAACCCAAGGGTGTCGTCTACCATCATCGCGGCGCCTATCTCACCGGGGTCTGCAACATCCCGGCCTTCCGGCTCACGCCGTTCCCGGCCTTTTTGTGGACCCTGCCGATGTTCCACTGCAACGGATGGGGCAACATCTGGGCCGTGACGGCGCAATGCGGCACGCATATCTGCCTCCGGCAGGTCGATCCGGCGGCGGTGTTCCGCCTCATCGACACGCACGGCGTCACGCATCTCTGCGGCGCGCCGATCGTGCTGAACATGCTGGTGAATGCGCCGGTGGAACAGCGCCGCCGTTCGACGCATCGGGTGGAATACACCATCGGCGGGGCGCCGCCGCCCGCTGCTTTGATGGCGCGTGCCGAAGAAATCGGCTTCAACCTCACCCATGGCTACGGGTTGACGGAGACCTATGGACCGGCCGCGTTCTGCACATTCCATCCGGAATGGGAGGATTTGGCTCTGGACGAGCGCGTCGAGCGGATTCAGCGGCAGGGTGTGCATGTGCTGTCCCAGACCGATATGACCGTCGTCGATCCGGCCAATATGGCACCCGTTCCGTGGGATGGCGCGACCGTTGGAGAGATCATGGTCGCCGGCAACGCGATCATGGCGGGCTACCTCAAGAACCCCGAGGCGACCGAAGCGGCCTTCGCCGATGGCTGGTTCCACAGCGGCGACCTCGCCGTCGTGCATCCCGACGGATATGTCGAGGTTCGCGACCGCGCCAAGGACATCATCATCTCCGGCGGCGAGAACATCTCCAGCATCGAGGTCGAAAACGCGCTGTTCCGCCATCCGGCGGTTCTGGAAGCGGCCGTCGTGGCGAAGCCGGACGATAAATGGGGGGAGACGCCCTGCGCTTTCGTGGCCCTTAAGGACGGCGCCTCCGCCGACGAAGCATCGCTGATCGCGCATTGCCGCACCCAACTGGCGCATTTCAAATGCCCCAAATCCGTCGTCATCGGCCCGCTGCCCAAAACGGCGACCGGCAAAGTCCAGAAGCATGTACTGCGGGAGCGTGCACGCGAGAAAGTCTGAAAATCATAACGGGAGGAATGCGATGGCCGACGGGACCCTGACGATGGCGCTCGATCTGTACGACCGCCATATCCCCTTGTTTCTCGGTCAGGTCGCTTCACCGCCAGGCCTGCATATCGAGGTTCTCGAAGTCGGCATGGTGCCGCCGCGCCGCCACGGCGTGCGCCGGCACGCGCGGATGCTGCACGGGCAGGAATTCGATATCGCCGAGGTTTCGCTCGCCTCCTACATCATGGCGCGGGCTGCCGGCGCACCCTTCACCGCGGTACCGGTCTTTCCGCGCCGCCTGTTCAGCCAGAATCACATCTTCGTCGCCGAGAGTTCGGACATCCGAACGCCACAGGATCTCGCGGGAAAACGCGTGGCGATCTGGGCCTTTCAAGTGACGATGTCGGTGCTTGCGCGCGGCGACCTGGCGCGCGACTACGGGGTCGACTGGCGGGATATCGTCTGGATGACGCAGCATCCCGAGGAAATTCCGTGGAGCGGC
>JBFWNZ010000211.1:0-6827 GCA_050250795.1 Alphaproteobacteria bacterium
GGCGCAGAAGCCGCGCCAGGTGCTGGACGCCATGCGGCATCTGTACGAGCACGAATACGCGAACGTCCATCGCGGCGCCTACTGGCTGAGCGAGCGGGCGACCGCGCGCTACGAGGGCGCGCGCGACACGGTGCAGCGCTTCCTGAACGCCAAGCACCGGCACGAGATCGTGTTCACCCGCAACGCCACGGAATCGATCAACCTGGTCGCCCAGTCCTATGGCCAGAGCCTGAAGCCGGGCGACGAGGTGGTGATCTCGGAGATGGAGCACCACTCCAACATCGTGCCCTGGTACATGCTGAAGCAGTCCCGCGGCATCGAGCTGAAGATCGCGCCGGTGGCCGATGACGGGTCGTTCCGGCTGGACGCCTTCCGCGCGCTGCTGAGCGAGCGCACCAAGCTGGTCGCGATCACCCATGTCTCCAACGTGCTTGGCACGGTGGTGCCGCTGCGCGAGGTGATCGACGCCGCGCATGCCGCGGGCGCGGCGGTGCTGATCGACGGCAGCCAGGCGGTGATGCACCGGACGGTCGACGTGCAGGCGCTGGGCTGCGATTTCTACGTCTTCACCGGCCACAAGCTGTACGGCCCGACCGGCATCGGCGTGCTGTACGGGCGCGAGGCGCTGCTGGACGCGATGCCGCCCTTCCTGGGCGGCGGCGACATGATCCGCTCGGTCTCCTTCACCGAATGCAGCTGGGCACCGCTGCCCGCGAAGTTCGAGGCCGGCACCCCCGCCATCGCCCAGGCGGCTGGCCTTGCCGCCGCCATCGACTATGTGAGCGGCATCGGCCTGGACCGGATCGGCGCGCATGAGGCGGACCTGCTGACCTATGCCACGCAGAAGCTGGCGGCGGTCGAGGGGCTGCGGATCGTCGGCACGGCGCCGGGCAAGTCCAGCATCGTCTCGTTCACCATGGACTGCGCGCATCCGCACGATATCAGCACCATCGTGGATCGCGCCGGCGTGGCGCTGCGGGCCGGGCATCACTGCGCCCAGCCGCTGATGGAGCGGATGGGCGTGCCGGCGACGGTGCGCGCATCCTTCGGCCTGTACAATCTGCGCGAAGAGGCCGACAAGCTGGCCGCGGCGCTGCAACAGGTGCAGGAGATTTTCGGCTGATGATGGACGCACTGCGCGAGCTGTATCAGGAAGTGATCCTGGATCACGGCAAGAACCCGCGGAACTTCCGCCGCGCCGAGCATGCCAACCGCGAGGCGATGGGCAGCAACCCGCTCTGCGGCGACCAGATGGTCGTGTCGATGGATGTGGGCGAGGACGGCACGATCCGCGACGTCGCCTTCATCGGCAAGGGCTGCGCCATCTCCACCGCTTCGGCCTCGATGATGACCGAGATGGTCAAGGGCAAGACAGTGGCGGAGGCCGAGCGGCTGTTCGCGAGCTTCCATCACATGTGCACCGAGGACACCCCGCCCGCCGGGACGGCCGGGCTGGAGGAGGATCTGGAGCGGCTGGAGGTTCTGTCCGGCGTGCGCCAGTTCCCGGTGCGGGTCAAATGCGCCACCCTCGCCTGGCACACCATGAAGGCGGCCGTCGAGGGCAAGGGCGAGGTCAGCACGGAGTAGCGGGGCGATGCACGGAGACCCCATGATGTACGGATCGGCGCCGGAGGCCCCCGAGGGGCTGATCGCGCGCGCCGGCGAGAAGCTGGATGCGGACGAGGCGACGCCCATCGCCGCGCCCGAGGCGGTGATCGCCGCGCTGCAGACCGTTCACGATCCGGAAATACCGGTGAATATCTACGACCTCGGCCTCATATATGAGATGGACATCGACAAGGCGGGCGACGTTTTGGTGCGCATGACGCTGACCGCCCCCGCCTGCCCCGTGGCCGGCGAGATGCCGCAGCAGGTGGCCGATGCGGTCGCCGCGGTGGACGGGGTCGGCGAGGTGACGGTCGAGCTGGTCTGGGAGCCGCCCTGGGACCAGTCGCGGATGTCCGAGACGGCGCGCGTCGCGCTCGACATGTGGTGACGGAGGCGAGAATGGCTGCACAGTTCATGACGGTGACGGATGCGGCGGCAAGCCGCATCAAGGCGCTGATCGGCAAGGCCGGCAAGCCCGTGCTGGGCCTGCGCATCGGCGTGAAAACCAAGGGCTGCTCGGGCCTCAGCTATCAGGTCGAGTATGCCGAGGACGAGCGCCCCTTCGAGGAGAAAGTCGAGGACAAGGGCGTCACCCTCTATATCGACCCGATGGCGACGATGTTCCTGATCGGCTCGGAGATCGACTATCAGGAAGACAAGCTGCAATCGGGCTTCGTGTTCAAGAACCCGAACGAAAAAGGCCGCTGCGGCTGCGGCGAGTCCTTCCACGTCTGAGCCTTAAATCCCCTACCGGCATTCCGGGGCCGCGCCCCCGTCTCTTTGTCATTCCGGGGCCGCGCAGCGGAACCCGGAATCCAGGGCGAACGGCACCCTGCCTCCTGCCATTCCTGCTTGCATCGCCCGCCTGTGGCTGCCTCAATCCCTGTAACGAGAACACATCAGGGGAGAACGGCCATGGCCGCCAATTCCGCGTTCCGCATCGCCGTCATGCCGGGGGATGGCATCGGCATCGAGGTGACCGACGCATGCCTGGCGGTGCTGGACGCGCTGCAGCGGCGCGTCGGCGGCTTCGCGCTGGAGATGGAGACGGTACCGGCCGGGGCCAATCTCTATCTCGCGACCGGCGACGCCTTTCCCCCGGACTCGCGCGAGCGCGCGGCGGCCGCCGATGCGATCCTGCTGGGCGCGATGGGGATGCCGGATGTGCGCTATCCCGACGGCACCGAGATCGCGCCGCAACTCGATCTGCGCTTCGATCTCGGCCTGTACGCCGGCGTGCGGCCGATCAAATGGTTCCCCGGCCTGCCCACCGTGCTGGCCGATCCCCGCGCCAAGCAGATCGATCTGGTCATCATCCGGGAATCGACCGAGGGGCTGTTCGCTGCGCGCGGCAAGGGCGTAATCGAGGACGACAAGGTCGCGCGCGACACCATGGTCATCACCCGCGCCACCTCGGAGCGGCTGTTCGACTACTCATTCAAGCTGGCGCAGCGCCGCCGCGCCAAGGGCCGGCCGGGTCTGGTCACCTGCATCGACAAGTCGAACGTGCTGGGCTCGATGGTGTTCTTCCGCCGCATCTTCGACGAGACGGCGCAGCGCTTCCCCGATGTGGAGGCGCGCCACCACTATATCGACGCCACCGCGCTGGACCTCGTGCGCAAGCCCTGGACGTTCGACGTGATGGTGACCGAGAACATGTTCGGCGACATCATCTCCGACCTCGCCGGCGGGCTGGTCGGCGGGATGGGCATGGCCTCGTCCGCCGATATCGGCGACCGCCATGCCGTGTTCCAGCCGGCGCACGGCACCGCGCCCGACATCATGGGCAAGGGCATCGCCAACCCGACCGCGACCTTCCTGTCGGCGGCGATGATGCTGGAATGGCTGGGCGACCGGCACGGGCAGGACTCCTGCACGCTGGCGGCCGGCATCCTGGAACGGGCGGTCGAGACCGGGTTCACCGGCGGCCGCATCCGGCCGGCGGAATTCGGCGGTCCGCACGGGACCGCCGATATCGCAAGGCTGGTGATCGACGAGATCGCGGCGGCGGGCTGAGGCTAGATCACGCCCTCTTCCTTGAGGGCGGCGATCTCAGCCTCGGACAGCCCCATCACCTCGGAATAGACTTTGGCGTTCGACGCGCCCAGGCCCTCGCCCAGCGAATCCACCCGGCCCGGCGTCTTGGACAGGCGCGGCACCACGTTCGGCACCATGAACGTGCCGTCCAGGCCCTCGGCCGTCATCTTCACGAAGTTCTCGCGCGCCTGCACATGCGGGTCGGCGAAGATGTCGGCGATGGAGTTGATCGGCCCGGCCGGCACATCGCACTCGGCGCAGCGCTTCAGCAGTTCCTCGCGCGGCAGCGATTCGGTCCAGGCGCTGACCAGGGCATCGACCTCGGGCTGCTTGGGCACCCGCTGATGGCCGGGACCGTACTGCTCCTTGCTCGCCAGTTCCGGCCGGCCCATGGCGCGCGCCAGCCGCTCGAACATCTTGTCGTTGCTGCAGGCGATGGCGATCCACTTGTCGTCGCCGGTCTTGTAATGGCTGTGCGGGCAGACATTCACGGTTGCCGGGCCAAGGCGCTCGCGGACGAAGCCGTGACGGTCATAGGCAAGGCCGATCTCGTCCAGCACCCGCAGCACCGATTCGTACAGGCCGACATCGATATACTGGCCCTCGCCGGTCTTCTCGCGCGCCTTCAGCGCCATCATCGTGCCGATGGCCCCGTACATGCCCGACATGTAGTCGGCCAGCGAGGTCGAGCCCGGCACCACCGGCGTGCCGCCCGGCATGCCCGACAGATAGGTCAGGCCGCCGAAGGCATGCGCGATGCGCGCGAAGCCGGGCCGGTTCTTGTACGGGCCGGTCTGGCCGTAGCCGGTGATGCGCACCATGACCAGGCCCGGGTTCAGCTTGGACAGGTCCTCATAGCCGAGGCCCCACTTCTCCAGCGTGCCGGTGCGGAAATTCTCGATCAGCACATCGGACTTCGCCACCAGGTCCTGGAACAGCTTCTTGCCCTTGGGATGCTGCAGGTCGAGCGTGATCGAGCGCTTGTTGCGGCCCTCGTTCAGCCAGTTCAGCGTGTCGCCGGTGCCGAGCGTCGAGGTCTTGCGCGTCGTCGGCGTGCCGAAGCCGCGTGCGCTGTCGCCGGTTCCCGGCTGCTCGACCTTGATCACCTCGGCGCCGAACTCGCCCATGATCGCGGCGCAATAGGGGCCGGCGATGAAGGTGGAGACATCGAGGACACGAAGCCCGTCGAGCGGGCGGACGGTCTGGGCGGCGTCGGTCATGGCGTTCGGCTCCCTCTACGCTTGTTGCGGATAGGGGTAGCGGCCCGGCCCCGTCCTGTCCAGCGACGCGCGCTTGCGCGGTGTCGGGGGCGCCATGCGTCGCATGCAGGGCGGGATTGCGGCCGTTCCGATTGGTCCAGACAAGTCCGAGCGATGCCGGTACCATGAGCGTCAGAAAACGCCCTTGAGGCAAGCGGGTCCGGTCCACCGGACCGCCGGAACGGAGGAACGCCATGTACGATCTCGTGATCCGCAATGCGCGCATCGCCGACGGCACCGGCCGTCCGGTCTTTACCGGCGATGTCGCGATCCAGGGCGACCGCATCGCCGCGGTGGGCGGCAAGCTTGGGCCCGCCCGGCGCGACATCGCCGCCGATGGCCGCCTTCTGGCACCCGGCTGGATCGACGTCCACACCCATTACGACGGCCAGGCGACCTGGGACCCGTTGCTCGGCCCCTCCTGCTGGCATGGCGTCACGACCATCGTTATGGGCAATTGCGGCGTCGGCTTCGCGCCGGTGCGGCCCGCCGACCACGACAAGCTGATCGAGATGATGGAGGGGGTGGAGGACATTCCCGGCACGGCCCTGCATGAGGGTCTGACCTGGGGCTGGGAGTCCTTCCCCGAATATCTCGACAAACTCGACGGCATGCCGCATGCGGTCGATATCGGCGTGCAGGTGCCGCACAACCCGGTCCGGTCCTATGTCATGGGCGACCGCGCCTCCTCCGATACCGAGGCCGCGACGCCGGACGAGATCGCCCAGATGCAGCGCATCGTCCTCGATGGCCTGAAGGCCGGTGCGCTGGGCGTCACCACCTCGCGCACCAAGTTCCACCGCACCAGCAAGGGCGAGCATGTGCCCAGCCGCTTCGCCGCCGAGCAGGAGCTGTTCGCGCTGGCCGGGGCGCTGCGCCAGCACGGCCAGGGCGTCTACGGCATGCTGTGCGACTTCGACGACCCGGAGGCCGAGGTCGCGATGATCCGCCAGCTTTCGGTCGCGGCCGGCAAGCCGGTCTACTATCTGCTGGTCCAGATGGACCATGTGCCCGACACCTGGTCGCGGGTGCTGTCGATGTCCGCCCCCGGCGCCGACGGCGCGGTGCTGATCCCGCAGGTGTCGTCGCGGCCGGTCGGCTTCCTGCTCAGCCTGGAGGCGACGCTGCACCCCTTCATCTCGCGCAAGGCCTACAAGGCGATCGCGCATCTGCCGCTGGCCGAGCGGCTGCAGGCGATGCGCAACCCGGACATCCGGGCACAGATCCTGGCGGAGAAGCGCGAGCATCGCTCGCCGCTGCTGAAGGAAGTGACGCAGACCGGCTTCCACAAGATGTTCCGGCTGGGCGATCCGCCGAACTATGAGCCGGCGCCCGAGGACAGCGTGCAGGCCATCGCCGACCGCGAGGGCCGCTCGGCCCAGGAGGTGGCCTACGACATCCTGCTGGAGCGCGAGGGCAAGGAATTCCTGTGCATGTTCTTCACCAACTACCTGCACAAGGACCATGAGGTGACGCTCCAGATGATGGAGCATGAGGGCGCGGTGCTGGGCGTGGGGGACGGCGGCGCCCATTGCGGCCTGATCTGCGACGCCAGCATGCCGACATTCCTGCTCACCCATTGGGTGCGCGACCGCAGCCGCGGGCGCCGGGTGCCGCTGGAATGGGCGGTGAAACGTCACACGCTGGACAATGCGCGGCTGTTCGGCCTGCACGACCGCGGCGCGATCGCGCCGGGGATGAAGGCCGACCTCAACCTGATCGACGATTTGAACCTGCGCCTCCACCCGCCGCAGATGGTCTACGACCTGCCGGCGGGCGGGCGGCGGCTGATCCAGCGCGTGGACGGCTATGCCGCAACCATCCTGTCCGGCCAAGTGACCTTCGAGGAGAGCGAAGGCACCGGCAGCATGCCCGGCCGCCTGATCCGCGGCCCGCAGGCTGGACCAACCGGGGGGCCGAAGG
>JBFWNZ010000212.1:0-6791 GCA_050250795.1 Alphaproteobacteria bacterium
TCCGATCGCCATGATTTGTGCCGCCGCTGCCATCTGGCTCGCCAGCAAGACCTACATCGTCATCGCGATTGCCATGGTCGGCACCTGCATCCTGGAAACAATCCGGGGGGGCCAGCCGACCCGTTCAGTCGCGGGGACGGCCGTCATTGCCGCCGTGATCTTCGCGGTCGCCTTCGGTTGCTTCGAATTGCTGCGCGGTACCGTCTCCTCGGCCCCCATTCCCGACGCGCCGCATGCCGCGGTCAAAACCGCCGTGCCGGGCGTTGCCCTGACAAGCGTGGAGAGCAGCGGCGCTCGCCGGCTGGATCTCTGGCGCGAGGGGCTGTCCGCAGGCTTGGACCGGTTCCCGGTGGGAATCGGGCTGGGACAGTTCAATGCGGTCGTCGCCTCGGGCATGCCAGAGGCCTATCTCCGCTCCACCTCGCCCCACAACACGGCGCTGACGCTGTTCATCGAAATGGGAGCCGTGGGACTAGCCCTGCTCGGCGCGACAGCCGTCATCGTCTGGCGTGCGGTCGGCGGCTTTCCACCGATCATCGCCGTCATGATCTTCCTGCTGCTCGGCCCCTCGGCCGTGCTGCACGACGTACAGGGGATGCGGATCCTGTTGCTTCTGGTCGCGCTCGGACTGGCCCGACGCACACCGGCCGGTCACTCCACCGGATAGCGCTACGGCCGGCTCGCGAAGATCGCCGTCTTGATGGCAAGCGTCGCGTCGTCGTATTGCGCCCGCCAAGCGGGATCCACAGGCCCGATTTCATCCGGCGCAACCGAGGCATACGGCACCAAAGCCGTTGCGGTGTCGTTCGCCTCGAACATGTGCAGGATGTCGGACGCGCGCAGAAGATTGATATCGCGCCGCCGACGGCGAGCCGCCTCCGGCGTTCTATCGTAGAGCCCGTCGAACGGACCCGGCGTCGGCCGGTGGTTGCCGAAATCCACGAGATGGAGGAACCGGCCCCCCTCCGCCGTCAAATCCGCGATCCGCTTGAGCGTCTCGTCGAGCGGGGCGATGTGCTCAAGGCAGGAATTGGACAGGACGATATCGAAATGCCCGTCCAGTGCCGCAGCATGCGCCGGCGCGGCATATGCCGCCGCCCGCTCGCGCAGCGCCTGCATAAACACGGGGAAGTCCATGCGCGGCCCGTATATAGCGGACAGATCGCGCCACAAGGGACGGAAATAGGCCTTGGCAATCTCTGGATCGTTCAGAACCTCCGGCCGCCAGCCGGGGTCGACGGCGACGAACTGCGACGCCCCGCGAAAGAGCGCGAGCGGCCCCCATCCCAATAACGGCCCCGCACCCAATTCCAGCACGCGCGCGCCCTCGAAATCGAGCCGCCGCCAGTCCACGGCGCGTTCGAGGATCATCTCGTAGCGATTCAGGAAATCGACCAGCTTCTGCACCCGCAGGGCTGCGCGGGATCGCAAAATGCCGAGCCGATGCGCCTCTACTTTACCGATCAAGCCGGCTCGACCTCGCAATCGGCGGATGACATCCGCCGGCGGCGTCAGGCAGAGATAACGGACGATCTCGCGGATGCTTGCCATCACCATTCCCAGGCAAAAAACCCTGCCAAACTTTAGCTTGACGGACATGGCCGGGCATCGCGATATACGGCGTCACCCTGGCTATGGCAACGTAATGAACGATCTGGACGCCCTAGAGAGCGAGAGCATCTACATTCTTCGCGAGGCCTATCACAGCATCGACAAGCTGGCGATGCTGTGGTCGCTGGGGAAGGATTCCAACGTCATGCTGTGGCTGGCCCGCAAGGCGTTTTTCGGCCACATCCCCTTTCCTGCGGTCCATGTCGACACCGGGCGCAAATTCCCCGAGATGTACGAGTTCCGCAACCGCTACGCGCAGGAATGGGGGCTGAATCTGATCCTGGGCGATTGCCCGCCGGTTGAGGAAATGGACCCCTCTCTTCCGCCGGCCGCGCGGTCCGCGGCGCGCAAGACCGCCGGGCTGAAGGCTCTCATCGCCAGCCATGGCTGGACCGGCATCATCGCCGGCATCCGCCATGACGAGGAAGCGGTCCGCGCCAAGGAGCGTATTTTCAGCCCGCGCGGCCAGGAATCGGAATGGGATTTCCGAGATCAGCCGCCGGAATTCTGGTCGCAATACAACACGGAGTTCCCGCCGGGAACGCATGTCCGCATCCATCCGATCCTCGGCTGGACGGAGCTCGACATCTGGCGCTACATCCGTCGCGAGGGCATTCCCCTCGTTCCGCTGTATTTCGCCAAAGACGGCAAACGCTATCGTTCGCTCGGGGACAAGGACATCACCGACCCCGTGGACAGCACCGCCGATACCATCGACGCGATCATCGCCGAACTGGAGACAACGCGCATTCCGGAACGGGCGGGCCGTAAGATGGATCATGAGGCGGAAGATTCCTTCGAGCGGCTGCGCCGCGATGGGTACATGTAAATCGTGCAGAACCTAACCCACGACGCGCCCGGTTCCGATGCTGCGCGCATTGTCATCGTCGGCCATGTCGACCACGGCAAGTCGACCCTGGTCGGCCGGCTGCTTCACGACACCGGCGCCCTGCCCGCCAGCAAGGTCGCGGCTGTCCGCGCCGTCTGCGAGCGCCGCGGAAAGCCCATGGAATGGGCGTTCGTTCTGGATGCCTTCCAGGCGGAACGCGACCAGGGCATCACGATCGACAAAAGCCATATCGGCTTCTCCAGCAGCGCCCGGCGCTATCACATCATCGATGCGCCGGGACACCGCGAGTTCCTGAAGAACATGGTCAGCGGCGCCGCCACCGCGGACGCCGCCGTGCTGATCGTGGACGCGGCGGAGGGCGTGAAGCCGCAGACCCGCAGCCATGCCTATCTGCTGTCCATGCTGGGCATCGAACAAATCGCCGTCGCCGTCACGAAGATGGACCTTGTCGGCCATGACGCAGGGCGCTTCGCCAAGGTCGCGGCCGAGATCACCGACTATCTGAGCCGGCTAGGATTGAGCCCGGCCTATATCGTTCCGACCTCCGCCCAAACCGGCGAGAACCTGGCAGGCAAGGGCGATGGCGCACCGGCCATGACTTGGTATGAGGGGCCCGCCCTCCTTTCGGCGCTCGATACCTTCCGGGTCCACGCCGCGCCCGTCGGGATGCCGCTGCGCTTTCCGATTCAGGATGTTTACAAGTTCGACGACCGGCGCATCTATGCGGGGCGTATCGCCGCGGGGCGTCTTCGAACCGGCGATACGCTGCACTTCTCACCGTCGGGCAAGACGGCAACCGTCCGCAGCATCGAAGGCTGGTCGGTGCCCGAGGCCGCGACCATGGCCGAGGCGGGTCAATCCACGAGCATAACGCTGAACGAGCCGATCTTTGTCGAACGCGGCGAGATCGCCAGCCATGCCGACAACCTGCCCGTCCTGACGACCGTATTCCGCGCGAATCTGTTCTGGTTCTCTGAGCGGCCGCTGACCGTCGGGATGGAACTGCGCATGCGGATCAACACGGCGCAACACCGCGTGGAAGTGCAGGCCATCGAGGCCGTCATCGACACCGACTCCCTCGATTCGATGGCAGCCGACACGATCAGCCGCAATCAGGTCGGCACGGTCGTGCTGCGCAGCCGCACCATGATGGCGCTGGATGAAGCGAAGGATTGCCCCGGCACGGGCCGCTTCGTCCTGTTCGACGGCTATCGGATTGCCGGCGGCGGCCTGATCTCGATGCAGGGCTATCCCGACCAGCGGGAACTCCTGACCGTCCGCAGCACGAACCTGTTCGCCGTATCGAGCCGCGTCACGGCTCCGATGCGGAGCCAGCGCAACGGACACCAGGGGGGCGTGCTCTGGTTCACCGGCCTGTCGGGATCCGGGAAATCGACCCTGGCGATCGCCCTCGAGCAGGCATTGTTCGCGTGCGGGCACCAGGTCTATGTGCTGGACGGCGACAATGTGCGGGCCGGCCTCAACGCGAATCTCGGCTTCTCGCCGGAAGACCGGGCGGAGAACATCCGCCGCGTGGGCGAGGTCGCCGCGCTGTTCGCCGATGCCGGCTTTATCGTCATCACCGCGTTCATTTCCCCTTACAGGGCGGATCGGGAACGCGCGCGCGAGGCTGCCGGCGACGCCTTCCGCGAAGTCTACATCCGCGCCGATATCGAGGTCTGCGAACGCCGCGACCCGAAAGGCCTCTATCGCCGCGCACGCGCTGGCGAAATCAGCGAGTTCACCGGCATCTCCGCCCCTTACGAGCCGCCGGAAGGGCCCGATCTGGTCATCGAGACGAGTGCTGACGGCGTCGAGGAATGCGTCGGCAGCCTCGTCGCCTTCGTCGAGAGGAATTTCCGCCCGAAATCGGCTTGATGAAGGATTTCGTCGCGGCCTTTCTCCTGCCGCCGTTCAGCCTGCTGATCCTGGCCGTCTGCGGCCTTTTTCTGGCACGACGGAACCTTCGTCTGGGTCTGCGGCTGACGGGCGCTTCCCTTCTCCTCTCCCTCGCATTCTGTGTCCCGGCGATCCCGAAATTGCTCGCCTGGCCGTTGCTGGTTGCCGATGGCGACCTGTCCGCCTTACCGCCGACCGGCGCGGCCGTCTTCGCGCCGACCGGCGGAAGTTTCGAGATCGGCGGGGGAGAAAGCTGGCCGAGCACGGCCAGCCTGCGGCGCGTCAAGCGGGCCTGGGAAATTGCCACAGCCCGCTCGCTTCCCCTGATGGTCAGCGGCGGAACGCCCGATGGCGAAGGCCCCGCCGAGGCCCGGACGACCGTGGAACGTCTTGGCATCGACCCGGCGTCGGTTCTGCTGGACGGCGAGTCCCGGAATTCCCATGAGAATGCGCTGGCGGCACGGGCGCTCCTGTCGCCAAAGGGCATATCGACGCTCGTGCTGGTGTCCGACGCATCCCATCTGCGACGCATGGCCGCCGCCCTCCGCCACCAAGGCTTCACGGTCGTTCCGGCGAATATCGACGCCGCCGCCCTCCGCAAACTGGACGCGGCCGATCTCGTCCCCAGCAATTACGGGCTGGGCCTGACCCGCGAGGTCGGGCTGATGTATTGCGGACTGGCCTATTACATCGTTACCGGAAAAATCGGCCTTCGCGACGCCTTCGCGAATTGACCGCTCAGCCCGCTTTCCAGAACCGTGGATCGGCGACCTCCGGCGGCGTGCTGCGCCCGATCCGGAATGCCGCCTCGATCAGTTCCGCGTCCAGCGGCGGGCGCCGCAGAAGCGCGACGGCCTCGCGCAGTTGGTCCGGCGTGTCGAAGCCCAGCACGAGAGAAGATACCCCCGGCCATGCGGCCACGGCAGATAGGGCAAGCTGCGCCATCCCGATATTCGCCTCTTTCGCCAGTTCGCGAAGCCGTCCCAGCGGCTCCGCCGCAGCGCGCAGATGCAGTGGCAGCATGCCGGGCACCAAGAGCAGCAAACCCTGCACAAAGGCACTGCGGACGAACAGGGTCACGCCGGCGGCCTTCGCGTCCGCCGCAATACCGGCGTCGAGCAATGTCGGATTCAGGATGCTGCCGGGGATCTGCAACAGCCGCAGACCCGGCAGAGCCAGTGCCCGCCGCGCATCCTCGACCGTGTACACGGACGCACCGAAGGCCGAGATGGCGCCCTCGTCGCGCAACGCCAGCAGCGCCGCACCGGCCTCGGGGTTCAGCAGATCGGCGGATTTGTGCAGCAACACGCCATCCAGGACATCGAGGCCCAAGGCCGCACGCGACGCATCGACGGACCGTCGCATCGCGGGCAGCAGATCGGCGGCGGAGAGCGCCCCGAGCGCCGGAAGCTTCGTGATCACCGACGGGTCGGCCCCCCTCGCACGCATCCAGAAGCCGATGCGAGTCTCGGCCGAACCGTAGCCGGGCGCGGTATCGAGACACCGGATGCCGGAGTCCCATGCAGCCTGGAGCAGGGCCTCCGCTTCGGCTGCACTCAGACCGGATGCCGCGGCGCCCAGGCCATAGGGAATGCCGAGTTGGGCCGTCCCCAATGCGATCGGAATGGCGGCACCTTGCTCATCCAACGACTTCATGCCTGGGCGCAATCCGGCATCACAGGTTGTAGATATCGGACTTGTAGCGGGCCAGGTTCTCGCCCCGGCGAAACCATTCGACGGTTTCGGCGATTCCGCGGCGGAACCCGTCCAGCCCAGCATAGCTGGGCTGCCAGCCTACCAGTTGCTTCGCCTTGTCCGTCCCCGCCCATAGCCGCTCGACCTCGCTGTTGCGCGGCCGGACGCGCTCCTCGTCGAAGACGATATCCAGATCGCGCCCGACAGCCTGCGCGATGACATCGGCCGTCTCGCCGATGGAAATCTCAAATCCGCTGCCGATGTTGACCACCTCGCCCTCCACAGGCTGCGTTGCCTCCAGCATGGCCACGAAGCCGCCGACGGTGTCGTGTACCAGGGTGAAGTCGCGCGTGGGATGGCGGGAACCCAGCCGAATCTGGCCGTCGCCGGACAGGGATTGGGCGATGATGGTCGGGATGACCGCCCGCGCCGACTGTCGCGGGCCGTAGGTGTTGAACGGCCGCAGAACCGTGACCGGCAGATCGAAGGATCGGTGAAAGGACAGCGCCATCTGGTCGGCCGCGATCTTCGTCGCGGCATAGGGCGACTGCCCCACCTGGGGATGAAGCTCGGTAATCGGCACGAACTGCGCGGTTCCGTATGTCTCGCTGGTCGAGGTGTGCACCACCCGCCGCACGCCGAACTCGCGGGCCGCCTGCAAGATGTTCAGCGTGCCCGTGATGTTGGTTTCGACATAGGCTGCGGGCGAGCGGTACGAGTACGGAATCGCGATCAA
>JBFWNZ010000213.1:0-6779 GCA_050250795.1 Alphaproteobacteria bacterium
CCCAGCGCAGCGGCTGCCGCTCGGTCGCCTATACCTATAACGACCCGGTCATCTTCCTCGAATATGCGGTGGATGTGGCCGCCGCCTGCCGCGAGCGCGGCATCAAGAACGTCGCCGTGACGGCCGGCTATATCGGGCCGGAGGCGCGGCGCGAGTTCTATGGCTGGATGGACGCGGTCAATGTCGACCTCAAGGCCTTCACCGAGGCCTTCTATCGCGAGCTTTGCACGGCACGGCTCGACCGGGTTCTGGACACGCTGAAATACATCAAGCACGAAACCGGCACCTGGCTTGAGATCACCACCCTCTTGATCCCCGGCGAGAACGATTCGCCCGAGGAGGTGGACCGGCTGAGCCAGTGGGTGGTCAAGGAGTTGGGCCCGGACGTCCCGCTGCATTTCACGGCCTTTCATCCCGATTACCGCATGCGCGACAAGGAACGGACGCCAGCGGAGACCTTGATCCGCTCCTGGCAGATCGCGCGCGGCAACGGCGTGCGCTATGCCTATACGGGCAATATCCACCACAAGCCGACCGGCAGCACCTATTGCCATGAATGCGGCCTGCGGCTGATCGGCCGCGACTGGCACATGCTGGACGAATGGAACCTGACCGACGACGGCAAGTGCCGGCGCTGCGGCACGGCCTGCGCGGGCGTGTTCGAGGCCGGTCACGGCAATTGGGGCCGGCGGCGGATGCCGGTCAAGCTGCGCGAGTTCGCCGAACGCTTCGCCGCCCATCCCGAACTGGCCCCCGGCCGGGAAAGCACGGCCTGAACGATGGACCGGGACGAGCATGAGCGCCTGATCCGCGCCTATTACGCGCCGCTGCTGCACGAGCATACGATGACGCCCCAGGTCGTCGGCTGGCTCTACGACGAATTGCAGTCCGTGCGCTTTGCCGTGCTGTCGGCGGTGGGGTTGCTCAAGGCCAAGTCGATCCTCGATGTCGGCTGCGGCGTGGGCCATCTTCTCGGCTGGCTCGAGGAACGGGGCTATGCCGGACGCTATACCGGGCTCGACCTCCAGGCGGAGATGGTCGAGCGCGCCGCCGCCGCCCATCCGGAACACGCATTCGAGACCGGCAACCTGCTCGACCGTCCGGGCCATTGGCAGGCCGAATTCGTGGTGGCCAGCGGCATCTTCCATCTCGCCGACAAGGCGACCCTGGAGGAGACGATTGCCGCGATGTTCGACTGCGCCACGCGCGGCGTCGCCTTCAACGTGCTGTCGACCTGGTACGACCGCCCCGATCCGGCCGGCTTTCCCCATCACGACCCGCTGGAGACGCTCGCCTTCTGCCGCACGCTGACCCCCTGGGTAACGCTGCGGCACGACTACTTTCCCCAGGACTTTACGATCTACATGTACCGGAGCTGATCCGGCCGCCCTTGCCGGATTGTTCGCAAATGTTATCCGGCATGCCGAGTGTGAAATTCATCAACCGCAACGAATGGAGGATATTTGGCTTTGCGCCTGCCGTTGCAAGCGGGCGGGTGCGAAAGGGCGGCGGGTCGGGTACATCTTCGGCGCCATGACCGCGCCTCTTATCCCGATCGATCACGCCGACCCGGTAGCGGCGTTTCGCGCGCTTGCGGGCGAGCCCTGGGCGATGCTGCTGCACAGCGCCGCCGCAGACCCGCTGCGGGGCCGGTACAGCTATGCGGTGGCGGAGCCGGTGGCCACCTTGGAGAGCGTGGACGGCGCCGTGCGGCAGGACGGGCGGCCGGTGCCGGGCGACCCCTTTGCGGCCCTGTCGGCGATGCTGGCCGGATCGCCTTCGGTTCGGCCGGGCGGGCCGGCTCCCTTCGCGGGCGGCGCGGTCGGGTTCATCGGCTATGAGGCGGGGCGGCATCTGGAGCGACTGCCGGCGCGGCACGGCAATCCGGAGCGCCAGCCGGAGATGGCCTTCGGCCTGTACGACGCGGTCGCGGTCTACGACCATGCCGCGGGCCGGGCCTGGGTCCAGGCGGCGCGGCCGGCGGCGGAGGGCAAGGCGCGACGGCTGGCGGCAAGACTGTCCGCGCTGCCGGTGCGGCCGGGAGGGCTGCCGCCGGTGGTCTGGCGCGGCGAATTGAGGCGGGACGAGTATCTGGATCGCGTCGCCGCCATCCTCGACTACATCCGGGCCGGCGACATCTATCAGGCGAACTTCACGCAGCGCTTCCTGGCGGACAGGCCGTCCGGGTTCGATGCGTATGCTCTGTTCGAGCGGCTCTGCGCCGGCAATCCAGCCCCCTTTGCCGCTTATCTCAATTGCGGGCCGGCGTTGCAGATCGCCAGCGCCTCGCCCGAGCGCTTTCTGGCGGTGAGCGCCGAGGGGCGCATCGAAACGCGACCGATCAAGGGCACGGCCGCGCGCCAGCCCGATCCGGCTGCCGATGCGGCGGCGGCGGCGGCATTGGCGGCGAGCGCCAAGGATAGGGCCGAAAATCTGATGATCGTCGATCTGATGCGCAACGATCTGGGCCGGGTCGCGCGGATCGGCAGCGTGCATGTGCCGGCACTGTTCGCGGTGGAGAGCTTCGCGACGGTCCACCACCTCGTCTCGTCGGTCGCAGCGCGGTTGCGGCCGGGCCTGGGGCCGGTGGATTTGCTGCGTGCGGCGTTTCCGGGCGGATCGATCACGGGAGCGCCGAAGCTGCGGGCGATGGAGATCATCGACGAATTGGAGACATCGCGTCGCGGTGCATATTGCGGCAGCGTCGCCTGGATCGGCTTCGACGGGGCGATGGACAGCAGCATCGTGATCCGCACCGTCTCGGCGACGTCCGCGCATCTGCACGCGCAGGCCGGCGGCGGTATCGTCGCGGATTCCGATCCCGCGGCCGAGCATGCGGAAATGATGGTCAAGGTCGCACCGCTGCTGCGCGCGGCCGGGGAGGCGGAGCAATGAGGGTGTGGCTGAACGGGGCGCTGGTGGCCGATAGCGCGGCGCGGGTCGACCCCGCCGACAGGGGCTTCACGCTGGGCGACGGGCTGTTCGAGACGATCCGGGTGGCCGAGGGGCGCGCCTGCCATCTGGACCGGCATTTCGCCCGCCTTCGGGCCGGGCTGGACCTGCTGGATCTGGCGCTGCCCTGGGATGAGGCCACGCTGGGCATGGGTATGGCCGCGCTGGTCGGCATGGCCGGGCTGACGGCCGGCGCCTTGCGCCTGACGGTCAGCCGCGGGCCGGCGCCGCGCGGCCTGCTGCCGCCGGAGCGGCCGGCGCCGACCGTGCTGATCACCGTTTCGCCGCCGGCCCCGGCGCATGGACCCGTGCGGGCCGTGATTGCGCGTGGAACGCGGCGGAACGAGCATTCGCCGCTGTCGCGGGTGAAGGCGCTGAGCGCGCTCGACCTGGTGCTGGCGCGGCAGGAGGCGGCGCGGGCGGGCGCGGACGATGCGCTGCTGCTGAACACGGCCGGACGGCTGGCGGAAGCCAGCTATGCGAACCTGTTCCTGGTGCTGGACGGGCAGCTATTGACGCCGCCGGCGGCCGAGGGCGCGCTGCCGGGTATCCGCCGCGGTCTGATCCTGGAGAGCGGTGCGGCGTCGGAACGGCCGCTGGCCGAAAAGGATATTTCCCGGGCGAGCGAGATACTTCTCACCAACAGCCTGGGTGTGCGTGCGGTGGTCGCTGTGGACGGACGACCGGTCGGCGACGGAATGCCGGGTCCGGTATTCCGGCAACTGGCGGAGCGTACGGCCGCCGCTTGAGAGGGCGGCGGCCGTACGCGCCTCTCGCTCTACTCCGCAGCGGCTGGCAGGGCGGCGGCTTCCTCGCCGGCGAAGTCGAGTTCGCAGCGGTTGCCGTCCGGGTCGATCACATTGACCTGGAGGATGTTGAAGTCGGCGACGAGGTTGGTGTCGTATTTCGCGCCCAGCTTCTCGATGCGCTTCAGAATCGTCGGCAGGTCGGTGAGACGGACCGCGAAATGGTCGAAATGCGGCTCGACATTGGCGCGCTGCTTGCGGTCCTCGACCAGATGCACGATGGGCTTCTTGTCGTGGTAGAGCCACAGCCCGACCGAGCGGAAGCCCGGACGGGGCCCGCGCTTCAGATCGAGCAGTTCTTCGTAGAAATCGGCAAGCCGTTCGACATTGGCGGAATGCAGGTTGACGTGGTCGAGTCCGACGGTGGCCATTGGCGAGCCTCCCAGGGCATGTTGTCTGGCCGCAAGTCTAGCGCGGAAGAATCGGTCAGGCGAGGGCCGGTAGGGCCAGGGCGGTACCGGAAACCAGAAGCAGGGCAAGGACGACGCGCCGGAATCCCTCCTCGCCGAGGCGGCCGTAGAAGCGGAAGCCGATCATCGTGCCGAGCAGGATCGCGGGGAACCCCACCGCGCCGAGGACCAGCGTGTGGCGGTCGAGCAGGCCGGTGCCGCCCATCCACGCTGCCGTCATCACGAAAACCGCGACGCCGAACGGCTGGAACACGGCCCGCTGCTCGTCTCTGGGCCAGCCGCGCAGGCCGCTCCACACCGTCACGAAGATGCCGGCGATGCCGGTCATCGCGCCCAGCACGCCATTCGCCGCGCCGATGGCGCTGTCGAGCAGCGCGCCGCCGCGGCGTACCGGCGGCAGCGGCGGCCGGGTCAGGGCGTAGAGGCTGAACAGGATCAGGATGATGCCGACCGAATGGCGAAGCCGGTCGGGGGCCGCCAGATGCAGCAGGGCGACGCCCGCCGGAACGCCCAACGCGCCCCCCGCCACGAAGGGCAGCAGCCGGCGCGGCTGTATGGCATGGCGCAGCCGCCAGACGGACATGCCCTGGACGACGAGGCCGAAGGCGACGATCAGCGTCGTCGCCTGGGCCGGCGGCATCAGATGCAGCCAGACCCCCGCGGCGATGGGCGCGAAGGCAAATCCCGCGACGCCGGCCACGAACGAGCCGGCGAACGCGGACAGAACGAAGATGGCCAGAAAGACCGGCTCAAGACCGCCCATGCCGACATCCAGCGAATGACAACGCTCGGCCGCGCTGCGGCGCTGGGGCGGTTGCCGGGAACCCGGCGGAACTATGGGCGCCCGCCCGGCTGCGGGTCAACCGGGCGTTGCGGAGGAGACGCGCGGATCAGGCGGCGTTCTGCGCCTCGATGCCTTTTTCGGCAAGGTACTGCTGCAACTCGCCCGTCTCGTACATCTCGCGGACGATGTCGCAGCCGCCGATGAACTCGCCCTTGACGTAAAGCTGCGGGATCGTCGGCCAGTTCGAGAACTCCTTGATCCCCTGGCGCAGGCTGGGGTCCTGGAGCACGTCGACGCCCTTGAACTTCACGCCGAGCAGGGTCAGGGCCTGGACCACGGCGGCCGAGAAGCCGCATTGCGGAAAGACCGGCGTTCCCTTCATGAACAGCACGACGTCGTTGCTGTCGAGGTCGTCCTGGATGCTCTGGAATACGGGATTGCTCATCGGAGCCTTCCTTCCTGGAAAAATCGGTTCACGCGTCGTCCGGCACGGCGGTCTGCAAGGCCAGCGCATGCAACTCGTTGCCCATGCGGCCTCGCAGGGCCTGATAGACGAGCTGATGCTGCTGTACGCGGGTCTTGCCCTTGAAGGCAGCGGACTGAACGAAGGCAGCATAGTGGTCGCCGTCGCCGCGCAGGTCGGAAATCTCGACCGTGGCGTCGGGCAGCGCCTCCTTGATCATCCGTTCGATATCGCCGGCATTCATGGGCATCGGGTCGTCCTCCGCCGCGGATGGGTCGTCAGGGAGCCGCCATGTAGCGCGGCAGCCAGCCTTCATGCGCGGCGCGCAGTTCGGCCACGGATATGGTACACGCGCCGTCCACTGTCAACGAGGTCCCGCCGGTTCGGCCGATAGCGGCGGCCGGAACGCCGGCCCGCTTCGCCGCGGCAAGCACGGCGTCGGGCTTCGCCGTCGCGACCAGATAGCGCCCCTGATCCTCGCCGAACAGCCAGGCATGCAGCGGCGGCGCATCGGCAGGCACGTCGACCGCGGCGCCCATGTCCCCGGCCATCGCCATCTCGGCCAGGGCGACGATCAAGCCGCCGTCGGACAGGTCGTGGCAGGTTGCGACCGTGCCGTCGCGGATCAGCCCGCGGACGAGGTCGCCGGCCTTGCGCTCGGCGTCGAGATCGACCGGCGGCGGCGCGCCCGCGGTGCCGCCCGTCGCGTGGCGCTGATACAGGGTGCAGCCGAGCCAGCCCTGGGTCTCGCCGATCAAGATCACTGTCTCCCCTGCGGCGCGGAAGCCGATGGTGGCAACCTGCGCCAGATCCTCGATCAGGCCGACGCCGCCAATGACCGGCGCCGGTGCGATGGCGCGGCCGTTGGTTTCGTTGTAGAGCGAGACATTGCCGGAGACGACGGGGAAGCGCAGCGCCGTCGCGGCCGCGCGCATGCCGGCGATGCAGCCGACGATCTGGCCCATGATGTGCGGCCGCTCGGGATTGCCGAAATTCAGGTTGTTGGTCAGCGCCAGGGGCATTGCGCCGACGGCGGTCATGTTGCGCCATGTCTCGGCCACCGCCTGACGGCCGCCGGTCTCGGGATCGGCGAGGCAGTAGCGCGGCGTGCAGTCGGTGGCCATGGCCAGGCCGCGTTCCGTCCCGTGCACGCGCACAACGGCGGCGTCGCCGCCCGGCGCCTGCGTGGTGTCGCCCATGACCATGTGGTCGTATTGTTCCCACACCCAGCGGCGCGAGCATAAATCGGGGCCGCCGATCATATCCAGCAGCGTGCGGCCGTAATCCGCCGGCACCGGAACCTCGGCCGCCGCGACGACCGGCTGCTTCGGCGTCGGCTCATGCGGCCGGTCGTACAAGATCGG
>JBFWNZ010000214.1:0-6711 GCA_050250795.1 Alphaproteobacteria bacterium
TTCCTTCGACATCGGCGTCCTCCCCTGTTATTGCGGCGCCGTTGTCGAACGCGGCTATTCGGCCGCGTCGCTGCGCCGTCCGATCAAGGCTTCGTTGTCTTCACCCAGCGGCGCCAGCCGGTCATGTCGGATCGGCGGCGTCAAGGTCAGGCCGTAGGGCATTGCAAAGAACGGCGTGCCTTCCGCCCGTCCGCCCGTCCGCCAGAGCGATTCCCGCTTTACGAAGGCCGGCTGTGCCAGCACCTCGTCCAGTTCCATGATCGGCGTCGCCCGAATGCCGGCAGCGTTCAGCTTCACCGCTATGGCAGCACGATCCAGCCCCGCCGTGTCGCCGAGTGCAGCAGCCACTGCCGCCTCGCTCGCTTCGGCGACGATCCAGCCGTCGCCGGCCTCCCGCACCGAGCAGGTCTCGATGCCGCCGTCGGGCCACACCGCCTGGGTCAGCCAGACGCTCGCCTCGCGCATCGAGAAATCGAGGAATTGTCCGCGGCCGGACCGGTCGCGTTCGCGCAGGGCAGCCATGTACATGCAGGCCGAGAACTGGCCGGCGGTGGAATCGGAAATCGAGAAACCCACACGCGCCGGTGCGCCGCTCGTCTTGACCGCTGCGATCAGGCCCGACACCGCCTGAACGACCGTGTCCAGGGCCGGCTTCTGCTGGGCGCCGCGACCGTATCCGTTGACCGATGACACGATCAGCCGCGGGAAGCGCCGCATCAACTCCTGCGGGCCGATGCCCATCTTGTCGGTGGCGCCCGGCCGCAGGTTCTCGCTGAAGATGTCCGCCGTTTCCAGCAATCGGAACAAGGCCTCTCGGTCCTCGTCCTTCCGCAGGTCGAGCGTGATCGACCGCTTGCCGGCGTTATAGATCGCGAAATAGCCCCCGACGCCCTCGTAATGCGGCGGCCAGTAACGGCAATCCTCGCCCTCGGGCGCTTCGATCTTGATGACCTCGGCGCCGAGGCTGCCAAGAATTGCACCGCCCAGCGGTCCCGCAGCGTAACGCGAGATTTCGACCACCCGGATGCCGGCCAGCGGCATGGCGGGCGATGCCGCCGACACGCCGGGCGCGCTTCGCTGGCCGAGGCCTGCCAGCAACGTATCGACATCCCGCATCGCGGGCCCGACGATGTCGGGGCTGCGACCCGGCGTGCGGCTCAGGGTGAGCGGCGAGCCGGTCACTGGAACGGTACCCGATTGGCGCTGTGCCAGGCGGACCATTCCACGCTCTCGCAGAACCGGGTCCTCCATGACCTGGGGAATGGTCATGATCGGTCCCACCGGAATGCCGACCGCTTCGATCAACTCGACCGCTTCGGCCGAACTGCGTTGGCCGATCCATTCCTGGAGGGTCGCATCGACGGCCGGCATGTTGGCATTCCGCAGTGCCGTGGTGGCAAAACGCGGGTCGTCCTTGAGGTCCGTCCGCCCAACCAACTGCAGAAGCGTCTGCCAGTGCGCGTTCGTCGTCGAACAGACGAGCAGCCAGCCGTCCTTCGCCCGATAGCAGTTCCACGGCGAGGAGAGGGGATGCGCGCAGCCCATCCGCAGACCGCGGGACTTGCCCGAGAGAATGACCGGCAGCGTCGTCCGCAATACATCGGTGGCGGACTCGACGATGGAGATGTCCAGGAATTGCCCCGGCCCGCCGGCTTCGCGCACCCGCACCGCGGCCTGGATGCCCGTTGCCGCACAGATCGCCGCATACATCTCGGAGACCGGCGCGTTCACCCAGGCCGGCGGGCCGTTGCGGGCGCCCGTGGCGGCGAGCACGCCGGTCCGTGCCTGCAGCATCGCCTCGCCAACGTCTGCTGGCAGGGGATCGGGAGTATCGAGTCCGTCCGGCGAGATGCAGCAGACGATGCGGTCGCGCGTATCCAGCCCGCGAAGGTCGACGCCGTCCGCCACGGATGTGTCGAAGAGCACGACATCCGCCCGGTCGGCCATCCGCTTCCAGTCTTCCGCGTATGCAGGGCTTGCCGGGTCCAGGACGATCCGGAACTTCCCGCCGGCGATCAGCAGATCGCGCTGCGTCGGATCGATTTCCCGGACATGCGTGTCGGGACGTTCGACCCGCACAACGGTGGCGCCGAAGCTGGCCAGCAGGTTCCCGGTCGCAGCCGTCGTCAGCCGCCCCGCACGCTCGAGAACGACGAGCCCGTCGAGTGGGAGTGTCATTGCCGGAACGCCGCGATGCCCGTGATTTCACGGCCATGAATAAGGGTGAGGATCTCTTCGGTCGCGTCGGGCGGGGTAAGCATGCGGATATCCCTGTAGTGCTGCTCGATACCGGCCTCGCGGGTCAGGCCCATCGAGCCCATGACGTGCATAGCATGCAGAACGGCCTGCTCGCAGTAGGTGATCGCGAACTTCTTGGCCATGGCGGAACTGCCGTTGGCGCGCGCCCCCTGGTCGACGGCGGCGAGCGCGTTATAGCACATGAGCCGGCTGGCCGTGATCAGCATTTCCATGTCCGAAAGGCGCTTCTGCATCAGCTGGTGCCCGGCCAACGGCCCTCCGAACTGCTGGCGCACCAATGCGAATTCTTTCGCCTGCTCATAGGCGCGCTGCGCGATATGCACGGCCTGGAGACCCACCAGCGGGCGATTCACGTTCCAGCTAACGGCCAGGGTTTGCAGTCCGCTATGCGGCGGAACCAGCAGGTTCTCCACCGGCACGCGAACCTCGTCGAACAGGACTTCGCCCCACAACCCCTGTTGCAGGCCGATCGCATCCAGTTCCTGCGCCTCGTAGGGAGATGCATCGCGCTCGACGACGACCTTCACGATCTCGTCGGTTCCTTCCATGCGGCCGGTCACGATGGTCAGGTCGCTGACCGAGACGTTGGTGATGAAGCTCTTGCGGCCGTTGATCACGAAATGGTTGCCGTCGCGCCGGATACGGGTCTTGAGGCCGCGCGTATCGGACCCCGAATCCGGCTCGGTCGTCGAGGTGCATCCGATCTTGTCGCCGGCGAGCAGGGCCGGCAGGAACCGCTCGCGCTGTTCTGGATTGCAGTCGTTGTGGAGCCGCTCGATGCAGGCATCCATCGAGATGTAGGACATCGAGACGGCGACGGGAATCTGCTCGAACATCATGCCGTAATCGAGCATCGCCAGACCCGACCCGCCGGCCGATTCGGGAACGCGCGGTCCCGTCAGGCCCATATCCGCAGCCGCCTTGAACAGCTTCAGGAAGGCGTTCTTCGGCATTGCGCGGTCCCGCGGATGCGAATCCAGCACGGGCTGGATATCGCGTTCGACCATGCGCCGCACCGCGGCCACCATCATGTCCTGCTCTTCGCTGAGGCGGAATTCCATCGACGTCACTCCATGCATGCGGGGCACCGTCCGCCGGTTCCCTCGCGAGGCCGGTACTTACAGCGCAACCGGCGCACAGCGTCGAGTCATGGCACGCATGCGCGCGCGGCAGAGCGGACAGGACGCAAAGATCGTTGAGCGGCTTTATCGGTAACGGTTACAGTCCCGCCCGATTCATCCGGACAATAGATGGGCGCATTGGGCACCGACCCCGCGCCGTCGGAGAGGATAAGCAATGGCAGATCAGAAGAAGAGCGCCCTGCCGCTCGACGGCGTGACGGTTGTAGATTTCAGCCGCCTGCTTCCCGGCCCCTGGTGCACGCAGATGCTTGGCGAGTTCGGTGCGAACGTCATCAAGGTCGAACAGCCGGGCGTCGGCGATTACAGCCGCTACAACGCGCCGCGCTATCGCAAGGACGGCGTCTATTTCAACGCCGTCAACGGCGACAAGCGGAGCCTGACTCTCGACCTGACCAAGCCCGAGGGATTGGAAGTCGCTCATCGCCTGATCAAGAAGGCCGACATCGTCGTCGAATCCTTCCGTCCGGGCGTCACCAAGAAGCTCAAGATCGACTACGATACCGCTAAGGCGCTGAACCCCGGCGTGATCTACTGCGCCATCTCCGGCTTCGGCCAGACGGGGCCGCATGCGAACATCGCCGGTCACGACCTTGTCATCCAGGGGATGGCGGGCATCCTGGGCGGCCAGCTCGATCCGGGTCAGCTGCCCGGCAATCCGGGCTTCCAGACCGGCGACTACGCCGGAGCGCTCTACGCGGTGATCGGCATCCTGGCCGCGGTCCTGCAACGCCAGAATACGAGGGTGGGCGCATTCATCGATATGTCGATGTTCGATGCCGTGTTCCATATGTGCCCGGTGGTTCTGACCTCGGCGCTTGCCAAGCTGGCCGGGCATTCGGGCGAGCCGAAGCAGGAATCCTTCGGCAAGAATCCGCGCTATGCGAACTATCTGACGAAGGACCGGAAGGTCGTCTCCGTCGCGCTGCTGGAGCCGAAAGCCTGGCAGGAGTTCGCCAAGATGACCGGCCGCGAGGACCTGATCTATGACAAGGAGAGCTGGGAGGACCGGCACACCACGCATGGGTCGCGCGAGACCATGTACCGTGAGGCTCTGACGGAGTATTGCGGCTCCAAGACACTGGCCGAGCACGAAGAAATCCTGCTCAAGACGGGAATCGCGATCTGTCCGCTCTACGAGCCGGAGCAGGCTCTCCAGACCGAGAACGTCAAGGCGCGGGGCCTCCTCAACTTCATCGACAGCAAGGCCGAGGGACGTATTCCGCACCTCGTGAATCCGATCACGCGCAGCGGGATCGGCATCCCCGAGCACCGGCCCGCGCCGTCGCTCGGCGAGCACACGGACGAAGTCCTCGCCGAGTTCGGCTACAGCGCGGCCGAGATCGCAAAGTTGCGCGCGGCTAACGCCGTATAACCAGCGCGTTCGCGTAATCCGCGAGGTCGCCGATCCGGTCCAGGCGCATGGTCGCCTCGATGACCCGGTCGACGCCCTCGCGGCCCAGCGTCGGTTCCGAATAGGTGCGGAACTTGTGCTGCAGACGGGTATCGTCGATCCGATTTTTCGGATGACCCGGCGGGGCCGGGCAGAACCGTTCCTTCACCGCACCGGATTTCAGCGTCGCCACCACGCGGCCGCCCAGCGAACCGGGATAGAGCGTATCGAGTTGCGGGTCGTGCCCAACCGATACCTTGTTCATCAGCGCGCGGATGCGCGGCGAGGCCAGTTTGTCTGGGGTGAACTGGGCAGGCCCGCAATCATGCTCCAGCATGGCGACGGCGATCAGGTAGGGCGGGCTGTGATCGGCCGTTTCCTTGTTCTTCGGCTCGACGAATTTGGCAGGGTCCATCACCGGTGAGTTCAGCACCGGCCGGGAGTAATGCACGCGGATGCTTTCGATCTCGTCCAGCGGCAGCTTGTCGTCGCGGCTCAGCATGATCGCCGCTTCGATATTGGCCTGGCTCAGCGCATGTGCCGCAAAGGGCTTCATGCAGGTATCCATCAGCCGATACCGCGCGGGATCGAAGGGTGCCGTCAGCCCCTCCACATTCATCGAACCGGCGACGACCTTGCCCCATCCCGAAATACCCTCGAAGGCCGTCTCGGGACCGGTAATCCCGTGCGATGCGAGAAGGGCCGCTTCGATGCCTGCCTTGGCCGTGACGGCCTCGACCGTGGCCTTCATGGTCGCCATGGTGCCGCGCATGGATTCGGTCAGCGTGTTGTTGTGGCTGGCGGCGATCGCAATTGCGTTGGCGATGGCCGTACGGTCCAGCCCCATCAGGCGTCCGGCGAGCGCAGCGCTCGCGATGGCCATATTGGTTCCATGATGCCACCCGCGATCCCACAGGCTGGGCTCGCCGGCATGATCCACCAGGCGGAACTGCACCTCATAACCCACGACCAAGCCGAGAATGACGCCTTTGCCGCCCAGCCCGTATTTCTGCGCCATAGCCAGCGCCGGGGCCACATTCCCGCTGGCGTGCGACGGGTCGCGGCCGAAGTAGTAGTCGTTGGCGTCGATGAAGCGCAGAGACGTCCCGTTGGCGAGGCAGGCGAGCAGGGCGTTCGTCCGCTCCTCGGTCCCGATGACGGTCGCCTCGGGCGTCCCGCCAAGCTCCTGGACGATCCGGCGCACCCCCTTGGTCGGCGCCCCTTCCCATCCACCGTAGACGCCCGACAGAGTGTCGAGCACGAGGCGCTTCGCTTCGGCGATGACCGGAGCCGGAATGTCCTCATAGCGGACGGCGAGCGCGACGTCGGCAAGGTGGTCGCGGATATGCTGGGAATCGGCCATGATGGGCATCCATATCGGGAGAAGGTCCGGCACCTTAGCCCAGAGCCGTACCCGACGGTATATCGCGGGGGTGTGCATGGCAGCCCCGCCCGAATCGCACTTGACGCCTGCGGTTGTGGATAGCTAAGGAATCGCCAACTACAACAAGAAGTTATGCTGCGATCCAGCCCGCAAGTCGGGGCCGCATGATCGGGGGAGGCGGCCGCGCCCGAAAGCAAAGCCGGGCCGGCGTTCCGCGTCATCGGGAGCAGAATTTCAGGGCGTCGCACGGCGGACGACGCCGGCAGCACGGGTTGTGTGTAGACGGGGACCGCCCCCGGCGAAGGTGAAGGAAGAGCGAGACATGGATCTGAAACTGAAGGGCAAAGTGGCGCTTATCACGGGCGCGGGTTCGGGCATGGGTCAGCACATGGCCATCGAGTTCGCCAAGGAAGGCGCAAAGATCGCCGTGAACGACGTCAACAAGGACGGCATCGCGGAGACCATCAAGCAGGTACAGGCCGCCGGTGGCGAAGCCATGGATGCCGGCTGCGACATCACCGACTTCGAAGCGGCGA